>NZ_KI911782.1:1903211-1985826 GCF_000515395.1 Jiangella gansuensis DSM 44835
CCGGCCCGCCGCGCCGCCGTCCCGCCGCGCTGCCGTCCCGCCGCGCTGCCGGGTCTGCCCGGCGCTGCCCTCGGGTCCCGCGCCGCCCGCAATAGTGTGGGACGACCTCGATAGCCGCAGCCGTGCCTGTGGGCCGATTGTGTCCCCGCAGCGCGGTTCCCGCCATTGACGTCGTTCCGCGCTATCGAGGTCCAGCCGGCCGGCGGCGGTTCCCAGGAGGCGGTGGCGCCGGTGCCGAGGTTGCGCCGTCCGGCCATCCAAGCCGGCCCACACCAGGCGTTCTACCGCCCCACGCGGCAAGCATCCCTGGTGGAGCGGGAGGACCCATGCCGAACGTGATCATTTCGGGGTCACTGAGCGGAAACCGGGCATTGACAGGTTCGTCACATTGCACCTAGTGTCAGCAATCGATTTCTCACCGTCCGCACACACCCCCGGAGGACGCGATGGGCATCGACCTCACTCCAACCCACGATCCGGCTGCGGAGTGTTGCGGCGGCGCGTCGTGCGATCCCGGCGGGCTGAGCCGGCGGGCGTTCATCGCGCTCTCCGCCGTCGGTGCGGCCACCGGCGGTGCGGCCCTCGGGCTCTGGCCGGCCGGTGCCGGCCGGGCGGCCGCCGCCATGCCGCACACGCGCTCCGTCCCCACCGCCGGCCTGGACCGGCGCTGGCTGGACAGCATCGGCGCCCGCGGCGCCGCCACCGAGTACACCGGCGCGGCGCTGCGGCGCATCGGGATGCCGGTCGGCGGTGCCTGCGCCGGCCAGGTCTACCTCGCCGGCGACGGCCGCCCGTGGCTGTGGGACGTGTTCAACGCCGACAGCTTCCGCTACGGCGGCGACGACTGGCAGGGCCTGCACTATGCCGACCCGATCGACCTGGACCCCTTCGTCACCACCGGTTTCGCCGTCCGCTGGACCAGCGACGACGACGGCGCGACCCGGACCCGCTCCTTGGACAGCGACGGCTTCGCCGACGTGCGGTTCCGCGGCCGGTACCCGATCGGCCACGTCGAGCTGCGCGACGACGCGGTCCCGCTGGAAGTGGACCTGGACGCGTTCTCGCCGTTCGTGCCCACGAACGTGGCCGACTCGTCGCTCCCGGCCACGGTCTTCGAGTACACGCTGCGCAACCGCTCGGAGCGTCCCATCGAGGCGCAGATCCTGGGTCTGGCCGAGAACCCGGTCTGCGTCGACAGCCGGCGCACCCAGCCGATCCTGCTGAAGACCGGACCCACCGACGCCCACCGCGACGCCGCCGGCCTCGTCCACACGGCCGCCACCTACGACGGCCCCGAGCCGGACCGCCCGGACATCGTCTTCGAGGACTGGGAGCGCGACACCTACGCGCCGTGGACGGCGAGCGGCACCGCGTTCGGGCCCGGCCCGGTCGCCGTCGGCGAGCTGCCCGGTTACATGCTGCGCGGCGGCAGCCTCGGTGTCAGCGGCGAGCACCTCGTCACCTCCCACCACTTCCGCGACGGCGGCGACGTGTTCGAGGCCGACACCCACACCGGCCGGCTGACCAGCCCGGAGTTCACCATCGAGCGGGCCGGCATCGTGGTCCGAGTCGGCGGCGGCGCCCACGCCGGCGCGACCTGCCTCAATGTCGTCGTCGACGGTGCCGTGGTCGCCACCGCGACCGGCGCGAACGAGGAACGGCTGCGCACCTACTGGCTGGATGTCGCAGCGCACCAGGGCAGCACCGCCACCATCGAGATCGTCGACACCGTCACCGGCGCGTGGGGGCACGTCAACGTCGACCGCATCGTGTTCACCGACCGTCCCGCGCCGCGGCCGGACGTCATCATCGAGGACTGGGAACGCACCACGTACGCCCCCTGGACGGCCTCCGGGACCGCGTTCGGGTCCGGCCCGGTCACCGAGGCGGAGGCACCGGCCTACTTCCGCCGCGAGGGAGCGTTGAACGTCACCGGGCAGCGCTTCGTCACCTCGCACAACTGGCGCGACGGCGGGCCGCCTGCCGACGACCACCAGGGCCGCCTCACCAGCCCGCCGTTCACCATCGACCGGCGCTACCTGGCGGCCAACATCGCCGGCGGCAACCGGGTGGACGCCGGTCTGAACGTCGTCGTCGACGGCGAGGTGGTCGCGCGCCTCACCGGCCACAACTCCGAGGTCATGCGCCAGAAGTCCATCGACGTCAGCGCCCATCAGGGCCGCACCGCCGTCATCGAGCTGGTCGACGAGGGCGTCGGCGGCTGGGCGCACGTCAACTGTGACCGCATCTGGCTCTCCGACGTGCCCATTGACGAGCGGCCGCTGGAGGAGCTTCCCGACGCGGGCACGTTCGGGCTGGCGGTCTTCGACCGGCCGGATGCCACCGTCCGGCCGTCCATCGCCGACTGGTCCACGCCCGAGGCCTGGTTCGACTCCGCCGACGGCCCGCTGGAGGTCGACGGCGGCAGCGGTGCCATCGCCGGCACCGTGAGCACCACGGTCAGCCTGCGACCCGGCGAGGCCACGACCGTCCGGTTCGGGCTGGCCTGGCACTTCCCGAAGATCGGCAGCCGCTTCGGCTACATCCAGGGCGCGGTGAACCTGCGCCGGCACTACGGCGAGGTGTACGCCGATGCCGGCGCCGTCGTCGCCGACCTGGCAGAGCGCGGTGGCGAACTCGCCGCCGCCACCCACACCTTCGCCACCACCTGGTACGACGACGCCACTCTGCCGGTGTGGTTCCTGGAACGCACCCTGATCCCGGCGTCCACCGTCGCCACCGGCACCTGCCTGCGCTTCCACGACGGCCGGTTCTACGGCTGGGAGGGCATCTACTGCTGCGACGGCACCTGCACCCACGTGTGGAACTACGCGCAGTCGATCGGGCGGCTGTTCCCGGAGCTGGAGCGCGACGCGCGGGAGCGGGTCGACTTCGGCATCGCCTTCCACGATGACACCGGTGCCATCGACTACCGCGGCGAGGCGCACCGGCGGGTGGCGCACGACGGCCAGTGCGGCAACATCCTGCGCACATACCGCGAGCACCAGATGTCCGCCGACGGCGCGTTCCTCGCCCGCATCTGGCCGCAGGTGAAGGCGGCGACGGAGTACCTGATCAGGCACGACGGCCTCGGCGACGGTGGCACTGCGGACGGCGTCATCGAGGACGAGCAGTACAACACTCTGGACGCCTCGTGGTACGGCGAGATCCCGTGGATCACCGGCCTGTACGTCGCCGCGCTGCGGGCCGCGGCGGAGATGGCCGATGACGCCGGCGACGCCGCGTTCGCCGAGCGCTGCCGAACGCTCGCCGACGCCGGCAGCGCCCACCTGGACTCCGCGCTCTGGAACGACACCTACGGCTATTACGAGCACGTGGTCGACCCGGAGCACGCCGATGCCACCAACTCCAACCGCGGCTGCCACATCGATCAGATGTTCGGGCAGACCTACGCCCACCAGCTCGGGCTGCCGCGCGTGTTCTCCGAACGGAACGCTCGCGCAGCACTGCAAAGCCTGGTCCGCTACAACTACCTGCCGGATGCGCAGGCGTACCAGGACGAATCCGGCATCGTCGGCGGCCGCGTCTACAGCACCGAGGGCGAGGCCGGCACCGTCATGTGTACCTGGCCGTTCGGCGGCGCCGACACCGCGCCGGGCAATGGCGATCCAGGTCTGGTCGCGTACTTCAACGAGGTATGGACCGGCCAGGAGTACCAGCTCGCGGCGCACCTCATGGCCGAGGGCATGGTGGACGAGGCGCTGGCCGTCACCCGCGCGGTGCATGACCGCTACACCGCGCAGAAGCGCAACCCGTACAACGAGATCGAGTGCTCTGACCACTACGCGCGGGCCATGATGAGCCACGCGGTGTACCTGGCGGCGACGGGCTACGAGTACCACGGCCCGCGCGGCCACCTGGGCTTCGCGCCCCGGCTGGGCGAACCGGCGGACGTCGCCGCCGCGTTCACCGTCGCCGAGGGCTGGGGACTGTACCGGCAGGAACGGACCGGGACGCGGCAGCGCAGCGAGGTGGAGCTGCGCTACGGCCGGCTGCGGGTGCGCTCGTTCGCGACCCGGGTGCCGGAGCGGCCCGGACGACGGCAGGTGGTCGCGGAGCTGGTGACCGACCGGCGCCGGCGCCGGCTCGACGTCGCGGACGTCGCTTTGGACGGCGAGCGGGTGTTGGTGACGCTGGCCGCCGATGTCGAGCTGAGCACGGCCGACACGCTGGTGGTGACGGTCGCATGAGAGTCCGCTTCGTCGCGCTCAGCGGGTTCCTCGGCGCCGGCAAGACGACGACGCTCGGGGCCCTGGCCCGGCTGCTGGAGACCCGCGGCCGGCGCGTCGCGGCCATCACCAACGACCAGGGCGAACAGCTGGTGGACACCCGGGTCGCGGCAACGGCCACCGGTGACGTCGCCGAGGTGACGGGCGGCTGCTTCTGCTGCCGGTTCGACGACCTGGAGGCGGTGGTGACGGCCGCGATCGAGCGCGGTGCCGACACCGTCGTCGCCGAGTCCGTCGGCACCTGCACCGACCTGCAGGCGACGGTGGTCCGGCCGCTGCGCCGGCGCTACGGCGACGGGTTCACGGTGGCGCCGCTGGTGGCCGTGGTCGACCCGATCCGGCACGCCGGGCTCGGCCGTTCGCTGACACTGCGCGACGAGCGCTCCGACTTGGCGTACCTGTACGACCGGCAACTCGCCGACGCCGACGTCGTCGCCGTCAACAAGATCGACGCGACGCCGCGCGAGGACGTCGAGCGAACCATCGCCGACCTGCGGCGACGGTATCCGCACGCGGGGGTCCTGGCGTACTCGGCGACGACGGCGGAGGGCCTGGCCGCGTTGTCCGGCCTGGTCGCGGACGACGACGGTGACGGTGCGGCCGCCGTCGCCGCCCGGGACCTCGACATCGACTACGACCGGTACGCCGCCGCGGAGGCGGAGCTGGCCTGGCTGAACCACACCGTGCGGCTGGCTCCGGCCGGTGCCGGGCCGGTGCCACCGGCCAGGTGGGGTGCGGCGGCACTGACCCATCTGCGCACGGCCGCGGCCCGGAACGGCTGGACCATCGGACATGCCAAGGTCGCCATCGAGGCCGGCGGCCGTCTCACCAAGCTGAGCCTGGTGGACGCGGCCCGGCCGCCGGTGACCGACCTCGACGCCGCGCCCGGCTCGACGACCACCGCCGGGCCGGCCACCGCCGTGGTGAACGCCCGCATCGCCTGCCGCCCGCAGGACCTGGACGAGGCCGTGCTGGCCGCGGTGGCCGCCGCCGACGGCGTCACCGGCACGGTCTCCACGCCACACGCCGGGCCGCCGGCGTCGTTCGCGCCGACGTACCCGACCCCGACCCACCGCATCCCGAGCACCCCCACGTGATCACGAGGCCGTAGCGACCTCCAGAGGAGGCGCCACGTCCTGTCGATCACCCGTACTGGTGGTCACCGAGAGGAGAAATCGATTGCTCGATTCCACCGCCCCACCGCTGCTCGCGATGCACGGCATCGTGAAGCACTTCGGCGGCGTCCATGCGCTGCGCGGCGTCGACCTCACCGTCGGGGCCGGCGAGGTGCATGCTCTGCTCGGTGAGAACGGCGCCGGCAAGTCGACCCTGATGAACATCCTGTCCGGGGTGATCCGCCCGGACGGCGGCGGCATCGAGCTCGGCGGCGAGCCGGTCGAGTTCACCTCGCCCGCCGACGCCCAGGCCGCCGGTGTCGCGATGATCCACCAGGAACTCGACCTGGTGCCGCAGTCGACCGTCACCGAGAACCTGTTCCTCGGCCGCGAGCCGCGCACCCGGCTGCGCGCTCTGGACCGGGCCGCGATGCGCCGGCAGGCGACGGCGCTGCTCGACGACATCGGCGTCGACATCGCGCCGGGCCGGCGGCTCAGCTCGCTGCGGGTCGGTGAACAGCAGATGGTCGCGATCGCCAAGGCGCTGAGCCTGGACGCGCGCGTCCTCGTCATGGACGAGCCGACGTCGGCGCTGGCGGACTCCGAGGTGGAGCGGCTGTTCGCGATCCTGCCCGGGCTGCGCCGGCGCGGCGTCGGCGTCATCTTCATCTCGCACCGGATGGACGAGATCGCAGTCATCGCCGACCGCGGGACCGTCCTGCGCGACGGGCGCAACGCCGGATCGTTCGTCGTCGCCGAGACGCGGCCGGCCGAGGTCATCAGGATGATGGTCGGGCAACCCATCGAGCAGCTGTTCCCCGACCGTGACCCGCCGGGCGACCGGGTGCGGCTGCGCGTGCGCGAGCTGACGGTCGCCGACGGGTCGGGCGCCGGCGGGCGCAGCGAGCCGCGCGGCATCGACCTCGATGTGCGAGCGGGCGAGGTCGTCGGCCTGGCCGGGCTGCTCGGCGCCGGCCGGACGGAGCTGCTGGACGCGCTGTTCGGGCTGGCCGGTCACCGGTTGAGCGGCACCGTCGAGCTGGACGGCGAGCCTGTCCGGCTGGGCGACCCGCGCGACGCCATCGCCGCCGGCATCGGCTACGTGCCGGAGGACCGGCGGGCCAGCGGCCTGGTGATGATGGAGTCGGTCGCGGCGAACATCGTGCTCGCCGCGTTGCCCGCGCTGGCCCGGGCCGGCTGGCGGCGCACCGGGCGTGAGCGGCAGGCGGTGGCGTCGTCCATCCGCGACCTGCACATCAAGACCGCGAGTGCGGACGCCGCCGTCGGGACCCTGTCCGGAGGCAACCAGCAGAAGGTGGTCTTCGCCCGGCACCTGCTGCGCGAGCCGCGGCTGCTGCTCCTGGACGACCCCACCCGTGGCGTCGACATCGGCGCCAAGTCCGAGATCTACCGGCTGCTCGCGAACCTGGCCGCCAGCGGCCTGGCCGTCGTCGTGGCGTCGTCGGAGCTGCCGGAGCTGCTCGGCATCTGCGACCGCATCGCGGTGCTGCGCGGCGGCCGCATCGTCACCGTGCTCGACGGCAGCGCCGCCACCCAGGAGACGATCCTCGCCGCGGCGAGCCTCGAGCCGAACACCACAGTGGAGGCCGGATGAGCGTCGACACCACCGAACCCGCCGCGCCGGAGGCGACCAAACGGCGGCGGTTCGTCATCCCGGAACGGTTCTTCACGTTCCAGAGCTACGTCGCACTGATCCTGGTCTTCCTGGCCGCGATCGTCTTCTCGCCGCGGCGCAACGGCGAGATCGTCTTCCTGAACTCGGAGAACCTGCTCAACATCGTCCGGGCGGTCTCCGAGATCGGCATCCTGGCGATCGGGATGACGTTCGTGATCCTCGTCGCCGGCATCGACCTGTCGGTGGGCGCCATCCTCGGCCTCGCGGCCACCGGGACGGCCAGCCTGCTCATGGTCAACGACTTCGGTGTGGCCATGACCGTCCTGATCATCCTCGCGATCGGGCTGGCCTTCGGCGCCACCCAGGGCTACTTGTCCGCGCGGCTTGGCATCCAGGCGTTCATCGTGACGCTGGCCGGGCTGCAGGTGGCCCGCGGGCTGGCGCGCATCTGGTCCGGCGGGCAGGGCATCGCGCTGGCCTACGGCGACGGCCCGGACGTCGCGCCGCAGGCGTTCTCGCTGCTCAACTCGCGGACGTTCAACGGCACGGTGCCGATCCCGGCGCTCATCTTCGTCGGCGTCGGCGTCATCGCGCTGATAGTCGTGCGCAAGACGGTGTTCGCCCGGCACGTCTACGCCGTCGGCGGCAACGAACGGGCGGCTCGGCTCTCAGGCATCCCGGTCACCCGGATCAAGGTGACGGTCTTCGCCATCTCCGGGCTGCTGGCGGCACTGGCCGGCATCATCCACGCCGGGCAGCTCAACCAGGGCAGCCCCAACGACGGCATGGGTTACGAGCTGGACGCCATCGCCGCCGTCGTCATCGGCGGCACCAGCCTGATGGGCGGCGTCGGGACGGTGTCTGGCACGCTCGCCGGCGCCCTGCTCCTGGGCATCCTCAACAACATCCTCGCCCTGAACAACATCGACTCGAACGTCCAGCTGCTGATCAAGGGCGTGATCATCGTCGCCGCGGCCGGCATCCAGGCCTTCCGATCGCAACAGAAGTAAGCCCAGAGAAGGGACCCGCCATGTCCAGAACCACCCGTGCGCTGACCGCGCTGTGCGGTACCGCGGCGCTGTTCGCCGCCGCCTCGTGCGGCACCGAGTCCGACGTCCCGGAGTCCGCCGGAGGCTCGGCTCAGCCCGACGACGGCGCGGAATGCGAGGGCGCCGACGGCGAATACCTCATCGGCATGAGCCAGGCCAACGTCGGCGAGCCGTACCGACAGCAGATGGACGACGACATCCGGGCCGCGGCGGAGGAGGTCGACCAGTTCGAGGTGGTGTTCGCCGACGCCGCCCAGGACAACGCCAAACAGGTCGCGGACGTCGAGAACTTCCTCACCCAGGGCATCGACCTGCTCATCATCAGCCCGAACGAGGCCGCGCCGCTGACCGCCGTCGTCGAGCGCGCCTACAACGAGGGCATCCCGGTCATCGTCCTGGACCGCAAGATCGAGGGCGATTCGTACACCCAGTTCATCGGCGCCGACAACGCCGAGATCGGTCGCGCCGCGGGGGAGTACGTCGCCACCGAACTGCTACCCGACGGCGGTTCCGTCGTGGAGTTGAAGGGCCTGCCCGGCTCCACTCCGGCTCAGGAGCGCGCCGACGGGTTCAGCGAGGGCATCGCGGCCAACCCGAACATCGAGATCATCGCGGAGGGCGTCGGCGACTGGCTGCGGGAGAAGGGGCAGAGCCAGTTCGAGGCGATCCTGCAGGCGCAGCAGTCCATCGACGTCGTCTACGCGCACAACGACCCGATGGCCGAGGGCGCCTACCTGGCCGCGCAGGCCGCCGGCCGCGAGACCGAGATGAGCTTCATCGGCATCGACGCACTGCCCATCCCGTCCGGCGGCATCAAGGCCGTGGAGGAGGGCCGGCTGTCGGCGACGTTCGTCTACCCGACCGGCGGTAAGGAGGCCGTCGCCACCGCCGAGCAGATCCTCGTCGAATGCGCCGACGTCGACAAGGAACAGATCCTCGAGACCGAGCTGATCACGCAGGACAACGCCGCCGAGGTCTACGCCCGCAACGCGACCCAGTAACGCCACCCTTCCTCCCATGATCATGTTCCCTGGCGGACGCTGAGCGACCGCCAGGGAACATGATCACCGGATCCCCGGAGGTCCCCGATGAACCTGGCACGACTGACCCTGACCGCCGCACTCATCGCCACCTCAGCCCTCAGCATGACCACCGCCAACGCCGCACCGCACCCCGTCGCCGGCGATACGGCGCAGACGAACCCGCACGGGCCCGTCGGGTGGGACGTCTACCGGCAGCTGGACCGGCTCCCGGAGCTACCCGCCGGCGTGGGCACCGAGCAGTTCTCCAGCTTCGACCGCACCGGCGGCAACGACGACGGTTTCGTCGGCACCTACTCGTGCCTGCGTCAGGCCGAGCACGGTTGCGTCATCGCCGAGCACACCGGGGCCGGCGAGATCGGCTCCATCTGGTTCACCCGCGACGGCGGCAACGTCTCTGCCACCGGGAACATCGTGATCGAGCTGGACGGGACGGTCGTCCTGGACGCCCCGCTGCAGGACGTCGTGGACGGCGAGCTGGGCGCCCCGTTCGTGTTCCCGCTGGTGGCGAACGCCGACCAGAGCTCCGGCGGCGTCACCATCAAGGTGCCCATGACGTACCGGGAGTCGATGCGGGTCTCCACCACGAATAACCCGCTGTTCCACCACGTCAGCTACCGGACCTTCCCGACCGCCGACGGCGTGCCCACGTTCGATCCGGCCGAGGTGCCGTCGGACGTCCTGGAGCTGCTCGCTGCCTACGGCACGCGGGACCCCAAACCGGCGCGTGACGACGCGCGCACGGCGACGCGGGACTTCGCGCTGGCGCCGGGGGAGAGCGTCCGGCTGGGCCGGTTCGCCGGCAGCGGACTGCTCACCGAGCTCGGCTTGCGGCTGCCGCAGGTGGTCGGCCCGACGGAGGGCCCGAGCGTCACCGACGACGGCCGCGCCCACGTCGGGACCAGCACGTTCACCGTCGCCGTCGACCCGGCCAACGAGGGCGTGCGGCTGACCCGGCGGCTGGACACGTTCTCCGGCGACCAGGTCGCCACCGTCTCTGTCGACGGTGTCGAGGTGGCCGAGTGGGAACCGCTGGCACCGACCGGAGGCGAGTGGGCCGACCAGACCGTGCAGCTGCCGGCATCGGTGACCGCGGGCAAGTCGTCGATCACCGTCACCAACACGTTCGTGTCCGCGAGCATCGACTACAACGAGTTCCGCTACTGGGTGGACTCCGTCGTGGACGGTGAACCGGTGCGCACCGACGAGGTGGACGTCGGCGCGTCGGCGGCGGCTCTGGAGAGCGAGGCCGCGCACGACTACGTCATCGTCGAGCAGCGCTGGCAGGGCGAGCGCACGTACACGTACCCGGCCGACCCCGGTCAGGAGCCGGTCGTCGCGGAGTCCGACGCGCTGCTGCGCGACCTGCGCCTCTCGATCTCGTTCGACGGCGAGCAGACGGTGGACGCCCCGGTCGGCGAGTTCTTCGGCTCCGGGCTGGGCGAGACGTCGGTGCGCTCGCTCATGTACGCGATGGACGACGGCGACGACGGCTGGTACCGGTCGTGGTGGCCGATGCCGTACGCGCGGTCGGCCGAGGTGTGGCTGGTGAACTCGTCCGACGTGCCGGTGACCGCGGGCTCGTCGTCGATCACCTGGGCCAGGGACTCGTCGGTGGCGCGGCAGCTGCGCGGCGCGGCGCCGTCCATCGGCTACTTCCAGGCGGAGAGCCGGCGCGGCGACACCGAGTTCGGCCGCGACTGGGTGTTCCTCGACGTCGTCGGGCACGGCAAGTTCGTCGGCGTTAACCACACCATGGAGGGCCGCATCACCGGCGGCAACATCCGCAACTACCTCGAAGGCGACGAGCGCGTCTACGTCGACGGCATGCGCACGCCGCAGCTCTACGGCACCGGCTCGGAGGACTTCTACGAGGGCGGCTGGTACTTCAACCGCAACGAGTTCTCCAACCCCACCAATGGCGCGCCGGAAATGGAGACCCGCAGCTTCGGCTGCGAGCACCAGTGCGACGCCGCCTACCGCCTGATGATCGCCGACTCGGTCGCGTTCCGCACCGGGCTGCGCTTCGGCATCGAGCCCGGCCCGACCGCGAACGAGCCGGCCGTGTACGGGTCGACGGCATTCTGGTACGGACACCAGGGTTCGGTGGGTCTGCGGGTGACGGACGTGGTGACGCCGGATTCTCCGGACGGGCGGGAGCTGACCTCGACGTTCGAGGGCGACGACGACACCGTTGCGGTCACGGGTTCCGTGGTGGACACGACCGAGCCGGTGACGTTCTCCGTCGACGTCGACCGGCGGAACGACGGCGTCAGGCTGCGGCGGCTGTCCGACCAGGCCTCTGCCGGCCAGGCGGCTTCGGTGACGGTGGACGGCGTCGAGGTCGGCCTGTGGCAGCAGCCGCTGGGCAACACGCACTCGCGGTGGCTGGAGGACGAGTTCGAGCTGCCGGCGTCGGTCACGGCGGGCAAGTCGTCGGTGTCGGTGACGCTGACGCCGGTCTCCGGGGCGCCGGCCTGGACCGCGGCGTCCTACGAGGTGCTGTCCCACGTGCGGCCGTTCTCGGACCGGACGCCGCCGGGCGCGGTGTCGTCGCTGGTGGCGACCGGCCTCGACACGAACGGCGTCGACGTCTCCTGGGCGGCCGCCGTCGATGACGTGTCCGTGGCGCGCTACCAGGTGCACGCGGCCCGGACCGCGGGTTTCACACCGTCGGACGAGACGCTGGTGGCGACGGTGTCGGCGCCGGGCTTCCGGCACGACGGGCTGGGGCTCGCCGAGACCTGGCACTACCGGGTCCGGGCGGTCGACTCGTCCGGCAACCTCGGCGCATGGTCGCAGGAGGTGTCCGGTACCACCGGCCGGACACTGAATGTCGAGGCAGAATCGCTGCTACCGGCCGTGTCGGCGTCCGCGCCGCTCGATGCCCAGGGCAACTGCTGCGGCGTCTCGTGGTCCGGGGGAGCGCAGCTGTGGTTCCGCGCCGATTCGGCGGGTGACACCGCCGTGCTGTCGTTCTCGGTGCCGACCTCGGGCAGCTACGACGTCTCGGCCGTGCTCACCCAGGCCGCTGACTACGGCACGGTGCAGCTGTCCGTCGACGGCTCACAGGTGGGGCCGGCGTTCGACGGCTTCAGCGGCGGCGTGCGTGTGGCCGATCCGGTCGCGCTGGGCTCGCTGGAACTGTCCGAAGGCGACCACGAGCTGACCCTGACCGTCACCGGTCGCAACGCCGCCGCGCGTGGGTTCCTCGTCGGCCTGGACCGGCTGTTGCTGCAGCTCAGCTGAGGCCGCGCGGGCCGCAGGGTAGCGGTCGGGCTGCCGGTTTGGATCGGACCCGGCCCGACCGCTATCCTTACCGGGCGGTCGAGCGGCAAACCCGCCCGATCCAGTGGGGTATGGTGTAATTGGCAGCACGACTGATTCTGGTTCAGTTAGTCTAGGTTCGAGTCCTGGTACCCCAGCGCCCGGCTCCAGTCGAGGAGTCGCTTCCAGCGAGTTTGGAGGCGGACCACGACTCGGGTACAGTTTCACCTCGCGACCACGGTCGCAAAGGCCCCGTTGTGTAGCGGCCTAGCACGCCGCCCTCTCAAGGCGGTAGCGCGGGTTCGAATCCCGTCGGGGCTACGCTGATGAAACGGCCCCTCACCTGCTAGAACGTAGGTGAGGGGCCGTTGTCGTCTGTCCGGCCGTCCACGGCTCCTGGCGACTTCTACGGGTGTTCTCGCCAAATGCGCGCCCAAGTTTTCGCGGCTGGTCTCGGTGGTCCAAGGCGTTCTCGATCCTGGGCCGGCCAGGCCGCATGAC
Source organism: Jiangella gansuensis DSM 44835 (assembly GCF_000515395.1). Taxonomy (NCBI): domain Bacteria; kingdom Bacillati; phylum Actinomycetota; class Actinomycetes; order Jiangellales; family Jiangellaceae; genus Jiangella; species Jiangella gansuensis. The sequence continues at coordinate 1,916,070 of NZ_KI911782.1, forward strand.
CGGCGCCACCCTGCACGGCTTCGTCGCGTGGCTGCGTGGCAGCGGCATCAACACGACCCTGCAGACCACGCCGCGACCGCAGGGCCTGCCGGAGGTCACCATGTCCGAGCAGGAACGATGGGCCCACGTCGAGCGGCTCCTGCACGACGACACGATCCGCCTCTACACCCGATCGGCGGGCTGTTCATGCTGCTGTTCGCCCAGCCGCTGGCCACCATCTGCCGCATGCGCACCGACCAGGTCACCATCACCGACGACGGTGACGTGCTGGTCCGCTTCAAGGACACGGCGATACAGATGCCCGGACCGCTCGACGCGCTCATCCGGGACCACCTGACGCGGCACGGGCAGGCCTCCTACGCCAGCAGGAACGGCCGATGGCTGTTCCCCGGCGGCATCACCGGCAACCCGTTGACCACCGAGAACGTCCGCAGCCAGCTCGTCGCGCGCGGCATCAAACCCCACGACTCGCGCAAGGCCGCGCTGTTCCAGCTCGCCGCTGAGGTCCCCACCCCGATCCTGGCCGACCTGCTCGGCATCCACACCACCACCGCCGTCGCCTGGGCCACCCTCGCCGCCCGCGACTGGAGCAGCTACATCACGGAACGAGCTCGCTGACAGCCTCACGTCAAGGCGTCGACGGCGTCGGCAAGCTCCCCAACGGGCCGCCGGCCGTCGAGCTCCATGCTTGCTCCCGCACGCAGCAACGGTTCGACCTCAGCGACGTATCGACGGATCTCGGCCTGCTGCTCCGGTGTCCGTCCGTATGGGTTGTTCGAGCGACGCGCGACACGCTCGATCAGGACGTCGACGGGCGCGCTGAGCAGCACCACATGATCGAACCGGTCATAGAAGTGGCCCTGATTCTCGACCGTGCCGGACACGACGACGTCACGGTGCATCGCCAGGAGCTCCTCCATCCGGACCTCATCCCAGTTGCCATCGGCTCGCACCCAGCCGCCGTAGTCGGTATCGACCGTGTGACGTCCACGCCGCTCCAACTCCTTCAGCAGGGTCGACTTTCCCGCTCCGGACATGCCGGTGACCAGGACGCGAGGCACCCCGGAAGCCTAACGCCGACAAGCGACCCAGACCGCTCCATCGCCGACCGGGGCACGACCGCTCGACCCGTCATGTGTTGTTGTGCGCCCGCTGCTCGTGCCGGGTATCGGCGGGCCACCAGCTGACGCTGACACTATGCCGGCATGTCGCTAGTGCGCATTCTGGACACCTTGGAGACCGATCGCCTCATCCTCCGGCGTAGCAGAGTGGGCGATGCCGCCATCTATCGCCAGATGTGGACCGAGCGGGATCCGCGGGTGCCGCCGCATCGGCAGATCGATCCCGAGGGCCGACCGACCGTGGAGGACATCGCCGCGCAGATACGTGCGGCGCGCGAGGAGCAGCCTGCGCGACGTCACCGGAAAGCAGAACGGCGGAGCAGTCGGGATTAGGCGTCCCGACTGCTCCGACGTTCCGCTTGCGCCTCTCTGTAGTCTTCCTCGCCTAACGATGGCTAGCTCCGCAAGGATGAAACGCTATGCTGACGTGGCGCTGGCGCTTATGCTATCCACCGCCAGCCGACCATCGCTAGCCAATAGAATAATGCTGCTGAAAGTGCTGCATTCACTACTAGAAGCACTGCGATCAGCGCATTGGGTGCCGATGAGTTCCTTAGCAAGAACCACATCGAGAGAACGGATACGATAGTGGTGTTTGCCGTGAACATATACGTTGTGGCTGGAGGGTCGTCGGATGGCCGATCCTGGGCCGCTGCGATAGCTATGAACAGCAGCGATACAACTGACCCTCCCCCGAACACGAGCAAACCCGTGCGGGCAAAATCAATATCCTTCCAGGGAGGTGGTTCCATGTTCGACATCTATTCGCAACCCTCGTGTCCGATGGCGCCCCAGAATAGGCTTATTCCGGCCCCCACCAGGAGGCTCGTTCCGACCGATGCACCTGCCAGCCCTAGTGCGATGCCCCAGGCTCCGCTATGGATTAGTCCGCCGGCCGTGGCTGCCCACCCACAGGAGAGTTGTCCGGTCGGGTCGAGGTTATTGATGGGGTCACCGATGGCGTAGGCGTAGGGGTTGCGTTCTTGGCCGGTGGGGTCCATTTGGGTGAAGCGGGCCAGGGTGAGGTCGTAGTAGCGGGATCCGAACTTGTACTGGCCGGTGTCACCGATGAACAGCCCGCTGGTGTAGCGGATGGGGTTGAGCTGGGCCTGACTGGTGGGGGTGGAACTGTTGAGCAGGTCTCCGTACGGCCCGTACTCGTAGGTGCCGTTGTGGTTGCCGGTGTTCGAGGTGAACCCGATGACCGAGCCGACGGGGTCGGTGAAGAAGTAGCTGTCGATGGTGCCGGTCCGGATACCGATCGGGGTGCCGTCGGGAAGGCGTGTGATGCGCTGCCGTGCGGGGCTGGGCGGCTCGAGTGCGGTGATCCCGATGGGGGAGTTGGTGACGTCGGTGTCGCCGTAGCTGAGCAGTTGGTCGTTCAGTTCGCCGCGGTAGGTGAAGTCCACCCCGTCGCGGATTGCGAGTTGGTTGCGGTCGGTCCAGGTCGAGCTAGCACCGGCGTGTGAGGTTTCGTTGCCGCTGCCGTCGTAGGTGATCGGGTAATACGTCAAGGGTGTACCCGGGCGTGCGCGCGTACGTCCTGTCGCTTGACCACTGGCGTTGTGTGCGAAGGTGTTCGCGGTGAAGGACAGCGGCGTTGTGCCGGTGAACTTGCGGGTGAGGTTGCCTGCGTCGTCGTAGTCGAACTCCCACGTCCGGTCCCCGGCCGCGCTGCCGCCGGCGGTGACGTCTTCGGCTTCGGTGAGCCGGCGCAGTGAGTCGTAGGTGTAGGTGGTGGTGACGTCGGTACCGTGCAGTTTGGTTCGGGACTGGATGAGGGTCCGGTCCTGGCTGCCGGTGGTGTAGTTGTAGGAGTAGTCGGCGAACACGGTGCCGGCGGTGTTGCGGCCGGTGATGCGGGTGGCGCGGCCGGGCTCGTCGCGCTCGGTGGATTGCTGTGCGCCGCCGGGGTAGATCTGCTCGACCACGGCGCCGTTGCTGTCGTACTCGAACTTGATGCAGCCCGAGTTCGCCGGCGGTGCCCCGGTGGCCGGGCAGGTACCGCCGGGTTGGGTGATCGTGAGCAGCTGGTCAGCGTCGTCGTAGGTGTATGTGGTCGTGCCGTCGGCGTTGGTGAGGGTGAGCAGGTTGCCCACGTCGTCGTACGTCAGCGTGTGCGTGGTCCCCGCCGGGCCCGGCGTCTCCTCGGTAGTGATGCGGCCGAGCGCATCGTAGGTGCGGACCAGCTCAGTCGCGAGCAGACCCTGGTAGTCGGTCTGGGTCAGCTGGTTGCCGTCGAGGTCGTATTCGTAATGCACCGCATCGGTGGTCGCCGGGCCGGCGTCCCAGGTGGTGGCGACGAGTCGGTCGCGGATGTCGTACTCCAGCGTGCGGGTGATGCCGTTGCCATCCGTCACCTCGATCAGCCTACCGATGGAGTCGTACTCGTACAGGGTCGAGCCGAGCGGGCCGGGCGGATCGACAACGGCGAGGTTGCCGTTGTCGTCGTAGCTGAAGCCGAGCTTGTTGCCAGCGTCGTCGACGATGCACGTGGGCAGGTGCGCGTGGGTGGCGTCGGCGTTCGGGCAGTTGGCGTCCAGCCCGTAGGTGGCCTGCAGCGCGGCGCCCGTGGGCAGCGTCATCGCGGTGGCGTTGTTGAGCTGGTCATAAGCGAACGTGATCGTGTTACCCGGTGTGGTGCCCGATCCCATCGCGTCGGTCGCGGTGGCGACGTCGCTGTTGGGGTCCAGGTCTGTGACCGGGTCCGGTCCAGCGGGTCGGTCACCTCGATCACGCGGTCCTGCGAGTCGAACACGAACACCGACTCGTGACCGTTCGGGTCGGTGACCGTCGTTTCGTCGCCGTTGTAGGCGAACGACCTCACCGCGGCGTCCCCGGTCCGCGAATGCTGCGTGAAGAAGCGGCGCACCTCCGTGACCCGATTCGAGGTGTCGTAGGTGAACCGGGTGCTGTACCCGTTGGGGCTGGTGATCCACTGCAGCAGCCCGGCGGGGTTGTACTCGTACGTGGTGACGTCCGCCGGCTGCGCCGCGGCCGAGGGGGCCGTCACCTGGCTCAGCCGGCCGTTGCCGTCGTAGCCGTACGTGGTGTTACGGCCGCCGGCGTCCCCGAGGTGGGTGGCGCGCTGTGTGGAGCCGTCGATGTAGACGTAGGTGAAACGGGCGGCGGCGTCCTCGAATCCGTGGCCGAGGATGACGGGTGTCGGTTGGGGGCCGACCATCGCCCAGGCAGACTCGGAGCAGCGCCGACCGGTCGTGGACCGGTACCAGCATGCGTGGTGCGCCGGGCGCGGCGATCCGTGGCGCGTCGGTCGGATGCGTATCGTCCGCGGTGAGCCGGAGCGCGGCGACGATCGCGGCGCGCTCGTCCGGTTCCGGGTGACGCAGCGCGACGACGCCCTGGTCGAACCACACCTCGATCCGGCGGGGCGGCGGATCGCGACGGTGTCGAACGTGCGCCCGCCGGTGTGTTGGCGGTCGTTCAGCTCGCCCAGCGCGGTGCGGGTCAACCGGACGGCCTGAGCGGCAACGGTGCCGTGGCCGCAGCCGGACAGTTCGGCGGTGGCGGTGAAGAACCGGACCGGCCGGCCACCGTCCGGCGTCCGCCCCGGGCCGAGGAACGCCGCGTGCGAGGTGCCGGCCGCAGCAGCGACCGCACGCCGGTCCGCGTCCGTCGCCGCCGAGTCGTCGTCGGCGACGGCCATGGGGCTACCGCCCCCGCCGTCGCGCCGCACGCACGCATCAACCACCGTGACATCCGGCCAGGACGTCGGTCAGTCGATGCCTTCGACGATGCGGAAGTCGCGCTCGAAGCCGTCGGGGAGTTCGGCCAGCGCCCCCTGGTAGGCCGCGCTCGCGCGTGCGGCGACCGCCTGTTCGAAGCTGTCGAACTCGATCAGGACGACGCGCTCGGCGATTCCGGCTTCGTGTGCGTCGACCCGGCTGCCGATGCTGGCGAGCACCCGCCCGCCCGCGGCCGCGACGGCTAGACCTGCCAGTTCGTTGTAGACATCAAGCCTCTCGGGGTCCTCGATGGTGGGGTAGACGCTGACCCAGTAGCCCTTGGGCATGGAACCTCCAGTGTTGGGATGAGTGCATCTGACTTACGGGTTGGTCCCGGACGAGCGTCGGCGGGCGAGAGCGAGGCTTGTCAGCGTCGTGATCGCCATGGCGTCGATTCCGGCCAGCGCCGCGGTGGTGTGGGCGCTGCCGGCCAGGAGCAGTGCGCCGGCCTGGCCGGTGCACGGCGGCTCCAGCGGGACTATCTGCGACATCGGCTCCCCCGTCGAGTTCGTTTCGAAATCAGAAACGCCGGCTGGATGCTATCGTTTCGAATAACGAAACGCAAGGAGGGTCATGCCGACACCGCGCCCAGGAACACCGGTTCGTGGATCGACTACCGGCCGTCCCCTCATGGCCGCGATGGACCTGTTCGGCCGCCGGTGGGCGCTGCGAATTCTCTGGGAACTGCGTGCGGGTCCGCTCGGTGCCCGCGCGCTGCTGGCACGGTGCGAAGGGCTGTCATCCAGCGTCCTCTACCAGCGGCTCCGCGAACTCGCATCGAGCGGGATCATCGCCCCCTCGGCCGATGGCTACGAGCTGACTCGGCTGGGGACAGCACTCCGGGATGCCCTTCGTCCGCTCGACGAATGGGCGATCACCTGGGCGCAGGAGCACGAACACAACGATCAGGAGCCCACGAAGACGTGAAGATCACGCCCGACCAGGTGGAGCGTTGATCTGACGGACGCCGACTCGGGACACGGGCTCACGCGGCCTGTGAAAACCCCTCGGTCGCTGTCTTGTCGCCGCGCAGAGGGGTGAAGCGACGTCCAGGCGCGGGTCGTACGCGTCGGGCTCGTCGCCGAGCTCGTGGATGGTGTATCCGCCGAAGCGCCGGATGTGCTCGGTCAGGGGCGAGAGTTGGCCCGGGAGCGTGGCGTTGAGCATCTGGTGCACCACGCCGACGGCACCGTCGGTGACCGCAGCACGTATCCTCGCGGCCGCGATCCCACGCGACATCCCCGGCTGACCTCCCGGCGCTGGGTGGCGCCGGAGGCGGGGAACAGGCGCGGGATCATCTGGACGTAGATGACCATGCCGATCACTTCGATGAGGGTCTGGAGCACTACTACCACGGCTGCGATGGCGAAGCGTCCGGGAGGGCCAGGGCCAGCGGCAGGAGAACCAAGCCGTTACGGGTGGCTCCGGTGAACGCGATGGCTCTTCCCTCGATGGGTGGGAGGCAGAACAGGCGGGTGGCGGCGAGGGCGATCAGCGGCATGACGACCAGGAACCCGGCGAAGAGGGGGGCCAGGCCGGCCACCTCGGTGAGGTCTACATCGAGCTTGGGGATCTGGGAGCTGACCACCAGCGCAAGCGTTGCGGCCATCAGGGGCACCATCGCGTTCTCGGCTGCCGCGGTGACCTTGCGCCCGGCGGGTCTGCGCGAGGCCCATGCCTGGGTGGCCCAGGCCAGGGTGAGTGGGGTGACGATGAAGGTGAGGAACGCTTCGATGAACGGGCCCGCCTCCACCAACGTCCGCCAGGTCCGATCCCACGGTGTACGTGCGGCTGGAGCGGCCTGCGGGGGAAGCTCGTCGACGATCCCGCGCCGAGGACTGTGAAGCTCGCCGGGTCCACGTCGACCGCGAGCGCCCGCATCCGCCGGAGCGTGTCGACGACGCCGTCTACGTCGGGTGGACGATCCACATCGCGCCGGACCGCGCGGTGGCCGAAGTCGAACGCGCCGCGGATGACGTCACCGACGCGAACCGCCGGCTGAACGAGGCGGTCGTGTTCGCACGGGCCGCGGGCGCCAGCATCGGCGACGCGGTGGGGATCTCGCGGCAGGCAGCCAACGAGAGGTGGGGCCGCCGGTGACGAGCCTGGCGCGGTGTGCAGGCGTCAGCGAACCGCTTGGGCGCCGATGACGGACAACAGCTGCAGCTTCTCGTGGCTCTCGCTGCCGGGAACGGCGGTGTAGACGAGCAGCGAATGCGACTGGCCCGGGTCGAGCAGGACTTGGCAGTTCAGCTCGAGTGCGCCGAGCTCGGGGTGGACGAAGTGCTTGACCTCGTGGGGCCGAATGCCGACCTCGTGGTCGTTCCATACCTCCCGGAACTCCTCGCTGCGAGCGAGTAGCAGGTCCGCGAGGTGGGCCGCGCGGGAACCAGGTCCTCGCAGCGTGACCACTCCGCGCAGGCCGGAGGCGAACATGCGGGTGAGGAACGGATGGTCGTCGGGATCGTAGAGCTGTCGCGTGGCGGGGTCGGTGAACCAGCGGTAGCCGATACTGCGGGCCGGGCCGGTGTATGCGGTCAGGTCGCCGGTGAGCGCGACGCCGAGAGCGGTCTGCCGCAGAGTCTCGCCGAGCTCGGTGACGATCTCCGCGGGAGTGTCGTGCAGGCGGTCGAAGATGCGCAGCAGGCCAGGGCTGATGTGCTCGCCGGCCGCGCCGCGGGTGGGTGGGTTGTGTCCGGCGAGCCGGAACAGGTGGTCACGCTCGTCGAGGGAGAGGTGGAGTCCTTGCGCGATGGAGGCGATCATCTGCTCCGACGGCTGGGGTCCACGCTCCCGTTCGAGCCGCGCGTAGTAGTCGGCCGACATGTGGCACAGCGCCGCCACCTCCTCCCGCCGTAGCCCGCTGGTCCTGCGGCGCCGACCGCGCGGGAGACCGACGTCTTCGGGTTGCAGCGCCTCGCGACGGCGCCGGAGGAACTGCGCCAGCCCGGACCGGTCGATCACCACACGCTCCCTCCTCGGTGCTGCTTCAGTTCTACCGGCCGCGGCGTCTGCGCATCCACGGCTTGCCGATCCCCCTTTATCGACGTACCGGGTCGTCGCGTGATCCACGGGCCGGAGGCTGTGGCCCAGGCGCGGGTCCGGCCGGAGCCCCGCCTTCCGTATCAGGGGATCGAGCAGCCCTGGATGCCGCCACGGTGTTCGACGACCGTGGAGCCAACGACACCACTATTCGGAGTGCCACATGCCACGCAGAACCATCGACATCACCGTTCCCAGCCTCGCCGGGCTCCCGTTGGACTTCTTCGGCCAGGCCGCTGACGCGACCGCCGCCGCCATCCCCAACGCCGAACGCGTGACGATCGACGTGTACGAGCACGTCGTCAATCCGAAGGTCCTCGCACCGATACTCGCGGACTTCTACCGCTCGTGAACGGCCCGATCAGCACGACGCCCATCGGACCTCCGCCGCTCGCACGACGACCCGCGGCGGCGAACCGGGACATCTGGCGGTCAGCGGCGTGGATGAGGAGGAGGTGGCCGCGTCGGGTACCTCACCTGACGCGGGTGTGAACGGTCGGCGTGATGCCCCGTCCGCGGGCGAACGAACCCGTCGTGCCGTCTAACCTCCTGGCCATGAGGCGTGCGGTGCCCGCGGTCGTGTGGCTGATCGTCGTCGTGCACCTGGCCGTCGCCCTCGCGCAAACGGCGGTCTTCCCCAACGCGCGGTCTCCTGACGAGCGCCAGCAGGTGGATCTCGTCCTGCAGGTGGCTCAGGGCGAGGCATGGCCCTGGCCGGATCCCGGAACGGCCTTCATCACCGAGGGTGTCGAGGCCGGCTATTTCGTCCCGGTGGACCGGCTACCCGGCCGGCAACACCTCGCCGACCGCGACGACGTCCCGGCCCGCGGCGAGCGCCCGTCGTATGCCGACGCCGGTGGCGGTGACCCGCTGGACGAGCCGTCGCACAACCAGCTCATCCAGCACCCGCCGCTCTACTATCTGCTGGGTGCCGGCGTCGTGACCGCGGTCCCCAACTGGGCGGACCAACCCCTCGACATCGTGTGGATGCTCCTGCGCTGGGGCAACGCGCTGCTCACTGCCGCATTACCGATCCTGCTCTTTCTCACAGCGACGCGACTCCGGCTCCCGGCGCCGCTGCCCGTCGCTGCCGCCGCGACACCGCTCGTCGTCCCCGAGCTCACGCACATCGACTCGTCGGTCAACAACGACAACCTGCTGATCGTCCTCGCCGCCGTGGCCACGTACCTTGTGGCCCGGGTCCTCACCGGTGACCTGCGGTGGCGGACCGGCGCCGCGCTGGGGGTCGTCACCAGCCTCGCACTGCTCACCAAGGGCTTCGCGCTCCTGATGCCGGCGTGGATCGTCCTGGCCTACGCCGTCGCGGCCGTGCGGGAGCAGCGGGCCGCCGACGCCGTCCGCTGCCTGCTCGTGGCGGGCGCGGCCAGTGTGCCGGGGGCGCTGTGGTGGCTGCGCAACAGGCTCGTTCACGGCACGATCCAGCCGCACGGCACGCACGCCGAACCGCCGGATCTCACCCCCGTCTACGGCTGGTCAGACGGCGGGTGGGACTGGCTGACTCGGTTCGTGGAGCGGTTCGTGACACTCTTCTTCGTCAACGACCACGACTCGGACCGCTCCATGGACGCCTCCTGGTGGATGGCCCGGGTCGCGCTCATGGTGATCCTGGTGGGCATCGGCGCCGCGCTCGTGCGCCGCAGCATTCCTCGCTCGGCCGCGCTCGTCCTGCTGTTCCCGATTCCCGCGCTCGCCGGGATCGTCGCGCGCGGCTCGTGGGAGCAGTTCGCGGCGTTCGGGGACGTCGGGGCCGCGCAGCAGGGCCGCTACCTGTTCCCCGGCGTCGTCGGGCTGATGGTCGTGGCCGTCGCCGGCGCCTCGACGCTCGTACCGGGGTGGCGGCGTTGGCTCCTCCCGGGCGTCCTCGCACTCGCCGTGGTCATCCACGCGGCGTTCTGGCATGACGTGTGGGCTCTCTACTGGCTGCCCGCGGATCTGGGCGCGGGCAGTCTCGGTGGCGTCGCCCGCGCGGTCGAGGCGATCGCGTTCTGGTACCCGTTCCCGCCGGTGGTGCTCGGCGTCGTGCTGGTCGCCGGCCTCGCCGCCGCCGGGCTGCTCGCACGGTGGGCGATCCGGGAGGCGCTGGCCTCGCCGGCGGTGCCGCAGCGCATGAAGGAGCCAGTAGCGTGACGTCCCTAGCTCGCGCGCCCCTGTCGCTCGCCGTCCTCACCGCGGTGCTCCTGTCGGCTCTGGCGGCTCTGGTCCAGGCGCCGTACGCGACCGGTGACGAGGCCCCGCACATCGACTACGCGTACCAGGTATGGCGGGGCGAACTCCCCGTCTTCGAGGACGGTCTCGAGCACCGCCCGGCGGGTGCCTGGCTCGCGCCGGTCCAATGGACGGCGCAGCATCCGCCCCTGTACTACGTGCTCGTCGCCCCCATCGTCGGGCCGCTCGCGGAGGCTGGCCACCCGGTGGCGGCCGTGTACGCGGCCCGCGCTGTCAACGTGTTGCTCTCCGGCGTCCTCGTCCTGGTCGCGCACGCCGGCGCGAGAAGGATCTGCCGGCCCGGCAGCGCGGTCCCGGCGGTGGCCGCCTTCGTCGCGGCGATGATGGCGGCGAAGTCCCACATCGGCGGTTCCGGCTACAACGATCTCCTCGCGGCGGTCTTCGTGACGGCAGTGTTCGGCGTCGCGGCAGCGACGATCAGGCGTGGCCTCGACACCCGGCTGGTCCTCGCTCTCTCGCTCCTCGCGAGCGGCGCGGCGCTCACCCGGCTTTCGGCAGGTGTCATCGCCGTGGCCGTCGCCGGTGTCGCGGGGCTCGCCGGGATCGTCCGGGCGGCGCAGGGGCGGGGGCGGTGGCCACCGCTGCTCGGTCTCGTCCTCGGCGGTCCCGCGCTCGTGCTGGCCGCGGCGGGCTGGTTCTACGCGCGGAACGTCGAGCTGACGGGCACCGTCACGGGGTCTCATTTCGACTGGTCCGTCGAACACCAGGGCAGGTCCCCGAAGCCGCTCTGGGAGGTGCTGGTCGAGCACGTCACCTGGCTGCGTCTGCCGAACCTCTTCTGGTGGGCGGGCCAGCAGCCGCCGCGGACCACGTACGTCGAGAGCACGATGATCGTCACCGGCGTCGTGCTCGTCTGGGTCCCGCTCGCGATCGCGCTGGCCCGCGCCGCCCGTGACCGTTCTGGCCCCGGCGACGTCCCGGGCGCCGACCGGCTGGCGCTGCGCCTGCTTCTCGTCCTGCCGGTAGTGGTGCTGGTGGCGATGCAGGTGGTGTTCGCGTCCAACAGTGGCGGGGTCTATCCGCGTTACCTGCTGCCGGTCTCGCTCCCGGTCTGCCTGGCGATCGCGGCCGGGCTCGCCGTCCGGCCCCGCCTGCTGGTCCCGCTGTGGACGGCGGTCACGCTCGCGGACCTCGTCGGCTGGGTCGTGGTCGAGCTCGGCACCGCGCCGGCGGAGCCCTGGTACTACACGGAGGCGCCGGTCCCATCCGTCGTGGTCGCGGTGCTGGCGGTGGCCGTCGCCGCGGGAGCGGCGCGCCGGGTCGTGGCGACGACGGCGAACCGTACGCAGGCGCCGGCCGCCACCACCGCCACCACGAAGGTCGAGGCGCCGACGGTCCCGAGCTGACCAGGCGAGAGCGGGCTCCACTCGGCCAGCCGCGCCGCCGCCTCGGCCGCGCTCTCCCGGGGGCCCCCGTACATGCCGCGGAAGGCGAACACCAGGGACGCCGCCGCGACCGCCCCGCCCGCGCCGACGAGCCACGGCACGGCTCGGGCTCGCGGGCGGGCACCGAGCGCCGTCACCACGGCCAGCGCCGTGAGCCCCGCGAACAAGTACCGTCCCTGGACCGCCGTGATCCAGCCGGTGTCGACGTAGTGGCGCCATGCGTTGCTCACGACGCTGACCCAGAGCGCAGCCGGGAGGATGAGTAGCGCTGCGGCGTCCCTGCGGGTGTCCCGCCGCACGAGCGCCACGATGCACAGCGCCGCGACGATCGTGGCGCCGGCCCAGAAGACCGCGGTAGGCACGCGCAGCTCGAGCCAGCCGAAGTCACCGAAGAACGAACGCGTCAACGCGGTGAGCACCGTGGTGACGAAGTGGCCGACCCCTGCGTTCGGTACCGGCTCCCACCGCTCCGGAAGACCCACCGGCTGGACGGCGTCGAACAGGAGCAGGTTCCGCAGCCACCACCAGCCGCCGGCCGCGAACGCGACCAGGCCCGCTACGAGCACGCGTGCCGTCCGCCGCCACCAGGTCCGGCGCAGGTCCGCGAGCAGGGGCCGCCCGGCGGGCCCGGCCAGGAGGTACGCCACGACCACCATGGGCACGGCGAACGCCGCCATCACCTTGGTGAGCAGTCCGACGCCGAGCGCGAGCCCGAGCCCGATCGCCGTACGCCACCGCAGGTCGCCCGGGAGGACCCGCGCCACGAGCCACGTGATGACGGCGCCCGACAGCGCGACCAGCGCGTCGTTGGTGACCGCCGAGAGGATGTGCGCGGACATCGGGACGAACAGCACGGCTGCGGCGGCGACGAGCGCCGCGGGCCGGGCCTGCCGCCGGTCGCCCAGGAGGGTGCGCGCGGTCGCCGCGGCCAGCAGCGGCAGCGGCACGAGCAGCAGCACACCGAACAGGCGCAGCGACAGCAGCACCTGGTCCCAGCGGGCGTCCGCGGTCCCGGTCACGTGGAGCCAGGCCGCGGCGGCCGCGTAGTAGAGCGGCGGGTGCTGGGTCATCTGGTCGACAGCGGCGAGGCCCGAGCTGCTCCCGGGCTCCGGGAGCGCGTTCTCCGCCGTGACCTGCAGGCGCTGGCCGTCCGGAACGGGGACGACGTCGGTGTACTGGATGACGCCGGCACGGTTCCAGTGCCGTCCCGGGATGTCCGACTCCAGAGCGGCCTGCCGGCGGGCGACGTCCATCGCTGGGCTCATCCGCGCTTCGCCGGGTGCGGGCCAGCCGCCGCCGTAGGCGAGCCGGAGGACGCTGTTGACGTGCTGCGGCTCGTCCGGTGCCCGGAACGCGGGCGTGAGCAGCGCCCAGCAGCCCGCGACCGCGACCACCAGCAGCGTGATCGCCACGAGTGCGGCTCGGTAGCAGGTGGCCTCGCGCACGGTTACCGGCGCCTCCCGGCCGCCGCCAGGCCGAGCGCGACGTCCGCCACCGTCATGAGCACTCGGGAGGCGAGCACGACGACGATCACGGAGCCGCCGGCCAGCTGATCGGCGAGCACGAGGGCGAGGACGGCCTCACGGACGCCGGCCCCGGCCGGGACGACCACGACGAGGAAACCCACCGTCCAGGCCAGGGCGTACGCCCCGGTCGCGAGCGCGGCCGTCGCGAGCGTCGCCTCCGCCCCGACCGCCGTGACGAGCAGCCACAGGTGCAGGCCCGCCAGGAGCCACGCCAGGACCGCCCATACCGACGCGCGGGTGACGCCGGCAGCCGTCAATGGACGCTCGAGCGGAGGACGGCCCAGCAGCCGCAGGACGAGCCCGAGCAGCCGGTTCACCACGGGCGGCAGCAGGAGCACGATGAACAGGGGGAGTGCGAGGATCGCCGCCCCGTAGGTGTCACGGACGTCGGCGGGGCCGGTGAGCAGCGCGACGACGGCGACCAGCAGTCCGGTCACGATCGAGACCAGCAAGGCCACCGCCATCACCGTCACGGACCGGCGGCGCGGGATCCTCAGGTCCGCACCGATCTCCGCGGCGGCAACGAGGTTCCACACCCCGCCGGGAACGTACTTGCCCAGCTGGGAGAGCAGGAACATCCGTGCCGCCGGCCCCAGGGGCATCGCCGAGCCGAGATCGGTGAGGACCGCGCGCCAGGACGCCATGGTGGCGAGGACGTAGGCGAGCGCCGCGACCACGGCGGCCAGCAGGGACAGCGCCGGCATCGTCGTCAACGCGGCCCGCACCTCGTCCCACCGGCTCGCGACGGCCCAGGCGGCCGCGGCGAGCGCGAGGACGAGGAACGCCCGCCGCACCCACGGGTTGCGCGTGAGCGCGAGCAGCCGCCTCACCGGGTGGGCGTCGCCGGCGCCGCGGCCAGTGCTTCGACGAGCGGTGCGACGACGGCGCCGGCAGTGAATCGATGGGCGGCCGCGCGGCTGGCAGCCCGTGCCCGCGTGCGCACGGCGGGGTCCGCGACGGTCTCGATCGCCGTGGCAAGCGCCTCGACGTTCCCGGGTGGCACGAAGATCGCCGCGTCGCCGAAGGCGCGCCGCTGCGGTTCGGTGCCGCTCGTGATCACCGCACACCCGGCCGCCGCGCCCTGGTAGACCTTGTTCGGGACGACAGCGAGCGCCTTGTCCGTGGTGCCGAAGATGCCGAGGCAGATGTCGTGACCGGCCACCAGACCCGGCAGGTCCGCGGGCTGGACCCATTCGTGCCAGGCCACGTCGACGGTGCTGCGCGTGCCGTCGGACGGACCGATACCGGCCAGGGTCGTCCTGACGGCCGGGGCGTCCTGTCCCGACCCCACCAGGGTCGCCCGGATCCTGACGCCCCGGCGACCGAGCAGGCGCAGCGCCTCTGCGATCACCGGTGCGCCCTGAAGCGGGGTGAACAGACCGAAGAAGACCACCGTGAGCGCGCCGTCATCAGTATCGAGCGTCCTCGCGGCCTCGGCTCGCGCTCCGGCGTCGAACCAGGCCTGGGTCGCACCGACGGCGACGACGACGGCGTCGTCGGCCCGCCGCGCCGGCACCTGCGCGGCGTGCTCGGCCGTGTCGGTGACGACGACGTCCGCCGCCGCGATCGCGAGCCGGTCGACTCCCGACAGCAGCAGGGTTCGCAGGCCGCCGCCCACGCCGCGGTCGCGGGCGGTACCGGCGGCGAAGACCAGGTGGTCCAGCACGACAGTGGCGGACGGGAAGAGGACCCGGGCGAGCAGCACGTCGAAGTGGCCGAGGTACCCGACGAGTACGTGGCTCGGGTACTCGTCGCGGCCGAGCCGGCGTGCGCGGCGGGCGAGCGTGAGCCACCGCCGGCCCAGGCGCACGGCGAGGACCGGAACCAGCCACGGCTTCCTGAGGATCTCCACCCGCCGTGCCGTGTCGAGGCCGAGGGGTTCGGCGATCTCCCGGACCTCGATCCCGCGCTCACGCAAACCGTCGATGAGGACCTGGATCCTCGGGTGCGCCGCGGCGTCGTAGGTCCCGAACGCCAGCACCCTCACGACGCGACGGCCGTCTCGCTGGCGGCCAGTTCCTCGGCTTCTCGCGCGAGCTCCGGAGGCGCCGTGGACGGCCTACCCGCGCCACCGGCTGGCGCCGTGTCGCGCCTCGCAGCCCCGTACTGCACGGCCTTGATCCGTTCGAGGGACTCCTCCAGGAGGATGCGGTTGGTGCGCAGCAGGTCGACGATCACGAGGAGCGCGAACGTCAGCAACGCGCCCACGAGCATCGCCGTTCCGAAGACGAGGGACTGGACATGGCCGTCACCGTCGCCGGCGAACCACAAGACGAGGAAGCGCACGAAGGGCACGAGCCCCGCCACCAGCATGGGCACGCCGATCCAGCCGAGGATCACGTTCGGCCGGTACATGAGGTAAGACCGGACGATCGCCCGCCCGGACAGGTACATGTGCTGCCAAGGGCTCGTGAACAGGCGCGACTCGCGGGTCTTGGCGTTGGTAACGATCTGCAACGAGGTGATCGCCAGGCGCTTGTTGCCCGCCTGGATGATGGTCTCCATGCAGTAGCTGAACTGCGTGACCACGTTGAGCCGCAGGAGCGCGGCGCGTGAGTAGGCGCGGAAGCCGCTGGCGGCGTCCGGCAGGTCCGTGCCCGCGGCGAAGTTCACCACCCGCGAGCCGAACCTCTGCATCGCCTTCTTGAACGGCGAGAAGTGTGCGATGGTGCCCGTCTGCCGGTCCCCGATGACCACGTCCGCCTGGCCGGCGATCACCGGCCAGACCAGGTCGGCGATGCGCTCCTGCGGGTACTGGTTGTCGCCGTCGGTGTTCACCACGATGTCCGCACCGTGTGCCAGGGCGTAGTCGACGCCGTCGCGGAACGACCTGGCGAGCCCCATGGTGCGCGGATGACGCAGAACCTCCGCGCCGTAGGAACGGGCCACCTCGGCGGTCCGGTCCGTCGAGCCGTCGTCGATCACCAGCACGCGGACCTCGTCCACACCTGGGATCTCACGTGGGATCGACTTGAGTACCAGCGGCAGAGTCTCCTCCTCGTTGAGGCACGGGATCTGCACGAACAGCTTCATAACATCCTCGCGCGGGGGCTGCAGACGGAGAAGTCGCGAGCAGGCTAACCCAGGCGGCCACGGCGCCTTTCGCGGTCGCCGAGCGGCTGCCACGCACCGGCGAAGCGCTGCGGACCTGCGGTTTCGCCCGCTGCCAGCCGCACGAGGCGGGCAGCTGAATCCGAAGGCGTCGTACGGCGCCCACGCAGTGTTTCTCGAAGGTTCACAAGGCGGCTACGTTCGCCCGACGAGCAGGGGGAGCGGAGTTCTCGACCGGCCAGCACGGACGCCCGGCACCCCGGAGCAGCTTGCCGTCGAACCGTCAGTGGCGTGTGGGCGAGGCCGTGACCTGCTCGAGGACTGCGTCGAGTTCGCGTTGAAGCGTGCGCTGCACCGTGGCGTCCGTGGGTGGTTCGCGGGGGTCCTCCGCGGTCGCCAGAGCTTCTTCGAAGTAGCCGATGCTCAGGATCGGTTCGCCGGCGTCGCGGTGGGCCCGGGCCAGTGCTGCCAGCAGTGGTCGCCGGCCGGGCGTGTAGCCGGTGTCGTCGGCGATGCGCAGGGCGGTGTGGAGCGGTTCGACGGCGTCGGCCGGACGGCCGAGGGCGGCTCGCGCCAGGCCGAGGTTCTTGTGTGCGTCGACGCCGAGGTACGGGTCGGCGCCCTCGAGTTCGCGCCAGATCGTGATGGCGTCGGCCGCCTGCTGCGCGGCGGCGGTGTACCGGCCGGATTCGAGGTGGTGCTCGGCGAGTGTGCTCGCGGTGATGCCGTAGCTGCGGCGGTTTGCCGCCGAGGTCGTGGGCGGCGAGGGCTTCGCCGAACGCACGCAGCGCCGCGGCGTCGTCACCGGTGGCCTGGTGCGCGAGGGCCAGGGTAGTGAGGCCGCGGCCCAACCGGGTGTGGTCACCGGTGGCCCGGTGGTGTGCGACGAAGGGCAGGACGTGCGCGGCGGCCGTGGCGCCGTCGCCGGCCCGCAGGGCGTGGTGACCGACGGTTTGCATCACACCGTCGACCCGGAGGCGGCCCGGCACGAGCCGTGTGGCCAGGCCGGTGAGTACCTGGTGACGGTGGAACGGCTGGCGGGTTCGGGCGAGGTGCTGCCGTACGAGCTGGCGTTCACGGCCGAGCCTGGTCTGGGCCAGCGCCGCGCCGCCGCTCCCGGATCCCGGTGGGTCGGGACCGGGCAGTCGGAGCGGCCGCAGCGCCGCGTACATCTCGTTGCCCGAGGCCGCCAGGATGATGCGGTGGAACTCGATGTCGGCCGTCAGGTAGCGCATCGGGCAGCGCGACGTGCCGAATCGGCGCATGTCCTCGGCCGCGGACCGCAGCGCCTCGCGCTGGTCCTCGGTGGCCCGGATGGTGGCCAGATGCGCCGCTATGGGTTCGATACCCTCATCGCCCTCCGGCATCGTCATCTCCCCTGGTCAGGACCTTCGAGGCGACGGAACGACGACGACCACCGCCATCGGCCCGTCGCCCATCGTCGACACCAACGGTGCACCTTGTCGAGACGGTCCGGGATCACTCCGACGGGGTGAATCAGCGCATCGCGTCGCGGCGGCGCAGCCGGAGGGCCCGGTAGGCCAGTCCGGCCGCGAACACGCCGAGGCCGATCAGCACGGCCTCGACGGGGAGAGTCGCGACCAGGGTGAGGCAGCCGGCGGCACCGAGGATCTGCAGCGCGCGGGGGAAGCGTCGCTGGTCCGCGGGTTGGCTGAGGGCGGAGAGGTTGGCGATCAGGTAGTAGATCAGCACCCCGAACGATGAGAACCCGATCGCGCCACGCAAGTCCACCACCAACACCAGGACACAGACGACGACGGCGAGCGCGATCTCGGCATGGTGGGGGACCTTGAACCGCGGATGCACGTCGGCCAGCCAGCCGGGAAGGTCGCGTTCGCGAGCCATGGCCAGGCTGGTGCGGCCGATGCCGGCGATCAACGCCAGCAGTGCGCCGAGCGCGGCCGCTGCCGCGCCGACCCGGACCAGCGGTGCCGCCCAGTCCCAGCCGTCGGCCTGGACGGCGGCCACCAGCGGGGCGGAGGCGTTCGCGAGCCCGTCGGACCCGAGCACCAGCAGCGCGCTGGCGCCGACCAGGGCGTAGACGACGACGGCGATGACCAGCGAGGTCACGATGGCGCGGGGGATGGTCCGCGCCGGGTCGCGGACTTCCTCGCCCATGGTGGCGATGCGGGCGTAGCCGGCGAAGGCGAAGAACAGCAGACCGGCCGACTGGAGGATTCCGTACCAGCCGCCGTCCGGTCCGGCCCGGCCGGTCAGGTGGGCGGTGTCGGCGGAGCCGCCGGCGAGATTCGCGATCACGACGACGGCGAGCGCGGCGAGCACGATCACGATGAGGACGCGCGCCAGCCGGGCGGTGCGGGTGATGCCGCGGTAGTTGACCGCCGCCAGCCCGGCCACGGCGACGACGGCGACCGGCTTGCGCCAGGCTTCGTCGGGCACGGCGTAGGCGGCGAACGTGATGGCCATCGCGGCGCAGGAGGCGGTCTTGCCGATTACGAACCCCCACCCGGCGACGAACCCCCACCACTCGCCCAGCCGCTCCCGCCCGTACACGTAGGTGCCGCCCGACGTCGGATACACCGCCGCCAGCTGCGCCGACGAGGTCGCGTTGCAGTAGGCCACGACGGCGGCAACGGCCAGACCGATCAGCAGACCCGTGCCGGCGGCCGCCGCGGCCGGGGCGAACGCGGCGAACACCCCGGCGCCGACCATCGACGCCAGCCCGATGACCACCGCGTCGACCGTGCCCAACCGCCGCGCCAGGCCCGGCTCAGCCACGCCGCTCTCCGCTCGCTCGCCGGCCGATGTCGAAGCCCGATACTAGCGGTTGGGCGACCTACGGCCGTCGACGGACCATGTCACGGCCAGGCGCTAGCGTCGGCCCGTGGCCTTCGACTACGACAGTGAACTGCGCTACCTGGACCCATCTTTCCGCGCGTCCCTCGGAATCCGTAGCGGGGATCACGTGCTCGACGTCGGTTGCGGCAGCGGTCGCACCACCCGCGACGCGGCCAGGATCGCGGCGGAAGGCCGGGTGGTGGGCGTGGACGTCTCGCAGGCGCGTATCGAGGAGGCTCGCGAGCTCGCCGCCGCCGATGGACTGCGCAACGTCGTGTTCGAGGTCGCCGACGCGCAGACACATCCGTTCCGCGATGCGGAGTTCGACCTGGTGATGAGCCGCTTCGGGACGATGTTCTTCACCGATCCGATGGCGGCGTTCACGAACCTCGCGCGGTCGACCACGACCGGCGGGCGCCTGGTGATGACCGTCTGGCAGGAGCGCGCCGTCAACGAGTGGGCGGGCCCGCTGATCGACGCCATCCTGGGTGACTCGGCCGAGGCTCCCGCCGACGACAGCGCGTTCTCCCTTGCCGATCGGGAGTCGACGCGGTCGTTGCTCGAATCCGCGGGATTCGGCGACGTCGGGTTCTCGGACGTGTCACGGCCGGTCTGGTACGGGGCCGACGTCGACGCGGCCTTCGACGCGGTGCTGCAGCTGCGGGGTCCGCAGGAGGTCCTCGGCCGGTTCACCGGGGCCGCGCTGCACCGTGCCATGGGCCGGCTGCGCACCCAGCTCGCCGCGCACGCGACCCCGGAAGGGGTGCTCTTCGGCTCCCGCGCCTGGATCGTCGTCGCCCGTCGTCGATGAGCACCGGTGCCGCGGGCGGCTGGGTGTTCCGCCGGCTCCGCAACGCGATTTGGCGGTGGTTCACCGACCCATCGTCACGGCCGATGTTGGAGCCCGAGTGGACCCGAATCTCCGCGGCTCTGGTGAGCGACCTCCGTGCAACGTACGCGCGCCGTTCAGAGACGCCGACGTCACCTCGCTGGTCGACGACCTGCTGGCTCGTAGCGCGAGTTCCGGGAGTTGTGGGAACGTCACGACGTCGCCGTTCGCCGGTCCGACATCAAGTCCATCGTGCACCCTTAGGTGGGCGTGGTTCAGCTGCGGTGCGAGATCCTGCTCACCCCAGCCGCCGACATCCAATTGCTCGCCTCCTTCCCGCTCGAAGGACACCGACGCGGCCGAGAAGCTCCAACTTGGAATGGGCTGGCGTCGTCGGGGTACCGGCGAGGAGCATCCGACCACACCGCAGTGAAAGGTGCACCAGCCATGTTCTTCCACCGCCAAGAACTCCAACATGCCGCCAAACCTGACCGACCCGACGCGGTCTACGCCCGTAAGCTCCAGGAAGTACTCGGTGGGCAGTACGGTGAGATCACCGTCGCCATGCAGTACGGGTTCCAGTCGTGGAACGTGCACCTTCCCGGGAAGTACCGTGATCTGCTCTATGGGATCGGCGCGGAAGAGTTCGGGCACGTCGAGATGCTCGCGACCATGATCGCTCAGTTGCTGGAGAAGGCGCCTGTCGGTGTCACCGAGGATGCCGTGCAGGACGACCCGACCGTCGCGGCGGTGGTCGGTGGTACTGATATCCAACACGCCATCGTGGCCGGGGCCGGTGCCCGTCCGGTGGATAGCATGGGCAACCCGTGGACGGCCGGTTACGTCACGGCCAGCGGCAATCTGCTGGCCGATTTCACCGCCAATGCCAACGCCGAGATGCAGGGCCGGTTGCAGGTGGCCCGGTTGTACAACATGACCGACGATGCCGGCGTGCGGGATCTGCTGTCGTTCTTGATCGCTCGCGACACCATGCACCAGAACCAGTGGATCGCGGCCGCCCGGGAACTGCAGGAAGAAGGGTTGGAGAATCTCCCCGTGCCCAGCAACTTCCCGCAGTCGCAGGAGGACGGGGAGGTCGCCTACCAGTACATCAACTTCTCCGACGGAGAGCACGCGTCCGAAGGTAGCTGGGCCAGCGGGCCGTCCCCGGATGGCAAGGGCGAGTTCCAGTACGTTGCCCAGCCCCCGGCCGGTGCCGCGATGCCCAAGCCGACCAGGCCCGATTCCCGGCTTTACGGCACGACCGACGTGCCGAACATCGTCGAGAAGACGGCCGGCAAGGCCCAGGACATGCTGCACAAGGAATGAGCGCTCCAGGATTCGTCGGCGCGAACACACACGCGTGACCCGCATCCGTCCCGTTCTCCAGCAGGACGGGACGGACGGCCCCGGCTGAGGAGGGCGAGATGGTCGGTGACAACGGGCGCGCGGATGCGCCGGAGCCCATGGCCAACCGGTCCCTGACGGTCGGCGCCATGATCGGCGTGGCCGTGATGGCCGCCGTGGACGAGGTCGTGTTCCACCAGCTGTTGGGCTGGCACCATTTCTACGATCGTTCCGCAACGGACGTGGCGCTCATGTCCGATGGCCTTCTTCACGCGGCCGAACTCGTGTTGCTCGTCGCCGGTTTCGTGCTCCTGAGTGACCTTCGCAGGCGCGGGACGCTCGCTGTCGGCGCCGCCTGGGCGGGTGTACTGCTCGGCTCGGGAGCGTTCCAGGTGTGGGACGGGCTCGTCCACCACAAGGTTCTACGGCTCCATCAAGTCCGGTACGGCGTGGACCTGTTGCCCTATGACATGACGTGGAACGCCGTCGGGGTGGTGCTGTTGGCTGCCGGTGTCGCACTCGCGAGACGGTCACGGCGCAGCAGTGGTGGACGTCGGCGGCGAGCCGCTGGCTGACAGCCATGCTGACGGCCTTCGCGCACGCGCAGCACGCTGCTGGTTCCGGACCGGCGGGCTGGATCGTTCCCGCCCTGGCGGTTGCCATGGTGAGCGGCGGATATCTCGCGGCTGTGCGGAAGTACTCACGACGCACTCTGCGCCGCTGGCCGATGGCGAGAACGGGCGCCTTCGTGGCCGGCGCGGCGATGCTGGGGCTCGCTGCATCGCCGCCAGTGCGCATGCTCGCCGACAGCGACCCGCGCGGGCACATGGTGCAGCACCTCCTGATCGGGATGTACGCCCCCCTGGCGCTCGTCCTGGCGGCTCCGATGACCGTCCTGCTGGCGGCGTTGCCGCCGAGGCGTGCCAGGGCGTTGACCACTGTGTTGCGGTGCAGTCTGGTCCGCGTCCTGTCTCATCCGGCCACAGCGGGACTCGCCACGACAGCCGGCCTCTACGTGCTCTATCTCACCCCGCTGCACGCCGCCAGCGCTGACAGCGCGATCTTGCACAGCGGTGTTCACCTGCACTTTCTGCTCGCCGGTTACCTGTTCGCCTGGTCGATCGTCGGACCCGACCCCGCACCTCGGCGCCCCGGCCGGCCGACGCGAATCGCCGTTCTCATCGTGGTGGCCGGTGCGCATGCGTATGTGGCCAAGCTCCTGTATGCCGGCGCCGCCGAGCTTCCACCGGGTGCCGGCTACGCGCCTGAGCTCGTCCGGCAGGCTGCGCAGATCATGTACTACGGCGGTGATCTCGCCGAGCTGCTCATCGCCGTGGTGCTGTTCACCGCATGGTCAGGCCGGCGGCGCGAACGCTCACGGCCGACGAACCGGCCGGCGGTATTCGCCTTCTCTCGACCGCGGCGCGTCAGCACGGTCATCAGCCCGCCCTAATCGCGGCCGGGAATGAACGCCTCGACTGTGGGCAAAAGCAACCATGTCCATCACTGACGATGAAAGGAACCGCCGTGAATGTCCGACGACTGGCCGCGGCCGGCGTCGGAGCAATTGCTCTGACGCTGCTCGCCACCACAACAGCGCAAGCACAGCAGCAGGAGCTGTCCGACCAGGACCGGAGCTTCTTGATTCAGGCCCACCAGAGCAACCTGGCCGAGATCGCCTCCGGCGAGGCGGCGGTCGCCCAGGCGACCACCGAGCTGGTGCGCTCCCAGGGACAGATGCTCATCACCGACCATACGATGCTTGACACGTCACTTCAGCGAGTCGCTGCCGCTCACGGCGTCGACCTGCCATCTGAACCCACTGCTGAACAACAGGCGCAACTAGCCGAGGTGACCGCCCAAGAAGGCATGGCGTTCGATCAGGCGTGGACACGGCTGCAGATCACCGCGCACCAGGCGGCCCTCGCGATCGGTGATCAAGAACTGCAAAGCGGCAGCGCAGCCGACGTCGTCGCGCTGGCGGAGGAATCCGCTCCCGTCATCCAGAAACACCTGACCATGATCGAGTCTGGAGAGGCGCCGGCCCCCGACGGCGTTGACGCCGGAACCGGTGGCCATGCAGCGGCGGAGCAGCGGGACGTCGGCCCGGGGACGTGGGCACTTGCCGTTGGTGGGTTGCTCCTGGTCGCGGTCAGCTCGGCCGCGTTGCGTCGCCGAGGTTGATCTCGAATGAGCTGCGGACAACGTCGGATCAAACGACACTTGGCCCGCGCTGGACTCGTCCTCGGCGGAACTCTTGTCGCCGTCTCAGCTCATCTCGCAATATCAGGCGACGGTCCGGTGACGGTGGCTGAGGTCGGGTTCGGTCCGAACACGGCTCTGGACACCGCAACGCCACCGAACCACGCATCACGACCCAGCACAGTCCCGTCCCCGCCCGCCGTGTTCGACACGTCGTCGCCGCCGGTACGTATGCACGTCCTGGGCCGGGACGTCACCGTGGAACCCGTGGGCTTGCTCGCCGACGGGAGTATGGAGTTGCCCGCGAGTCCGCACACGGCCGGCTGGTGGGCACCGGGCGCCGCGCCCGGCGACGCCGCCGGCACCGTCGTCGTCGCCGGTCACGTGGACACCGCGGCGGACGGACCCGGCATTTTCGCCCAGATTGCCGCCGGCATTTCCACCGGTTCAAACATTATCCTCAACAGCGCTGACGGCCAGAGCTGGCACTATGTCGTGACGGAGCGGCGCCATCACGACAAGGCCGCCCTGCCCGCAGACCTCTTCGCCAGAACCGGTGCACCCCGCCTGGCGCTGATCACCTGCACAGGACCCTTCGACGAGGACGCCGGCGGATACACACGGAACCTCGTCGTCATTGCCGAGCCGGGCTCCTGACATGCCTCGGACCCGGCACACACAGAAGTGCGCGGCCGGGTCGAAGCAACCGGTTCACCGCGGCGGTTATGCCGCCTTGCCTGGGCGGGGAGTCCGGCTGAGCAACAGGCCGAGCAAGATCATACCCGCGGCGAGTACGAAGTGCAGCCAGTCATCGGCGTTGTTGAGCGGAACGAAGTTGGCGTCGCTCTGTTCGTCGACGACCAATCCGTACAGCCACAAGAGTGCGTAGATAGCTCCACCCCAGATGAGGTAGTTGCGCGCACCAGCGGCGCTGCGGGCCAGGGCAAGGCCGGCCAGGCCGAACAGCAGGTGGACGATGTTGTGCAGGATGGACACCTGGAAGATGCCGAGTAGCATCGCCTCGGACTCGTGCCCCGCGAATTCCATGGTGTCGAAGTCAGAGGTGATGCCGGGTATGAAGCCCAGGACTCCGACGGCTAGGAAGACGACGCCGACGATGGTGGCAGCGGTTTGCACGGGCGTCGCGGTCATGGTGGATCTGCCTGAGTCGTGATCGTGTGCCATCGCTCTGATCTCCTCTCGGGCGGGCGTACTGCTCCCGCGGCTCGAGTCCACGTGGCTGCCCAAGATGGCAGTCGCAGGACTGGTACCCACGGATGACATGGCCATTCCGGGGTATCGAGAGCTGAACTCAGCTGACGGCTCGCACCCGGCGACTGCCCCCTCGTGGTCTGCCAGTGAGCTCCGGCGCGCATCCATGCCGGCCAGCGTTCAGTGACGTCTCCGCGCGCAGGTGGTGCTTCGGCGGCACCGACCCTTCTGGCCGTGCGGGGGGTGCACCGTCGAGATGTCGCCAATGATCTGGAAATTCTGGAGTGTGCGGGTTCGCCAGAAGGGTATGGGTTGCTCGTCCACAGCTTTCCGATTCGGCGTATGTGGGGGGAGCCATGATCGGATTCGCCGTCGTGGCCGGCGCGTGCCCTGTCAATACACCGAGCGCATGGCCTGGCCAGCACTTCCTAAGCCCTTGCTTCAGGGAAGGCAGCACATGATGTCCATCCAAAACGGCAACGAAGGAGCCACCATGGACGACAAGCAAATCGAGGAGCGGCTGCACGCGGTAGAGACAGCGCAGGCGGCGGGTGCGGCCACCTTGGCCGGCGCGCAGGCCACTCAAGCCGCCGCGCAGGCCGGCTCGAGCGCCACAATGGCCGCGATGCAGGCCGGCAACATGGCGACCATGGTTGCCGGCAGCGTCGGTTTCGTGGTCGGCATCTTCATCGGAATTGCGATACGTTCCGCACGTTAGCGACACGTGGCACATCTGGTTCCCGGACGCGATCCGGCTCTGACACGACGCGTCGCGGCTGTCGTGCTCGGCGCGGCGGTCGTGCTGAGTGGTTGCTCGGCCGAGCAGCGTGACGAGTGGTCGCGGCTGGCGCTACCGGAGCCGGCCACCGACGAGGCGCCGCTGATCGGTGACCTCTGGGTAGGTGCCTGGATCGCGGCGTTCGCGGTCGGCTTCCTGGTCTGGGGGCTGATCCTGTGGGCGGTCATCGCCTACCGCAAGCGCAACGACGAACTGCCGAAGCAGACTCGCTTCAACATCCCGATCGAGTTCCTCTACACGGTGGCGCCGTTTTTCGTGATCGCGCCATTCTTCTACTTCACGGCCGACCACCAGGACCAGATCACCGGTATCCGCGCCGAGCCCGATCTCACAGTCGACGTCGTGGGCCAGCAGTGGTCCTGGACGTTCAACTACGTCGACGAGGACGTCCACGAGATCGGCACCATCAACGAGCGCCCGACGCTGTACCTGCCGGTGGACCAGACGGTCCGGTTCAACCTTGGATCGCCGGACGTCATCCACTCGTTCTGGATCCCGTCCTTCTACATGAAGCAGGACGTCTTTCCCGGCCAACCGAATGCGTTCCAGGTGACACCCGACCGTGAGGGCACGTTCGACGGTCGGTGTGCCGAGTTCTGCGGCGTCTTCCACCAGTCGATGCTGTTCACCGTCGAGGTGGTATCCGAAGAGGAATACCAGGACCAGATGGACCAACTGCGTGACGCAGGCCAGACCGGTCTCATCGATCCGCCGATCCGCGGCGCCTACGAAGGGGAGCCGCTCGACCCGGACAGCCCCGGGGGCGACCGGTGACCACCTTCAAGGAGCGGACCGCGCCCTCGCGCGGGCGTGTCGCCCGGCCGAAGCGCAAGGGCAACGTCGTCGTCCGGTGGATGACCTCCACCGACCACAAGGTCATCGGGTACATGTATCTGATCGCCTCGTTCGGGTTCTTCCTGTTCGGCGGCGTGCTGGCACTGTTCATCCGGGCCGAGCTGTTCTCGCCGGGTCGGCAGGTCGTCAGCGACCAGATGTACAACCAGCTGTTCACCATGCACGGCACGATCATGCTGTTGCTGTTCGCAACGCCGTTGTTCATCGGCTTCGGCAACATCATCGTGCCGTTGCAGATCGGCGCGCCGGACGTGGCGTTCCCGCGGCTGAACATGTTCAGCTTCTATCTGTTCCTGTTCGGCGGGCTGATCGTCTGTGCCGGGTTCATCACGCCGGACGGCGCCGCCGACTTCGGCTGGACCGCCTACGCGCCGTTGCACGACACCGTCTACAGTCCCAACGTGGGTGGCGACCTGTGGGTCGCCGGCCTGGCGATGAGCGGTTTCGGCACCATCTTCGGCGCGGTCAACTTCATCACCACCATCGTGTGCATGCGCGCGCCGGGCATCACCATGTTCCGGATGCCGATCTTCACCTGGAACATCCTGGCTACCAGCATCCTGGTGCTGATCGCGTTCCCGCTGCTGGCCGCCGCCCTGTTCGGCATGCTGGCCGACCGCACCCTCGGAGCGCACATCTACGACCCGAGCGCCGGTGGTGCGGTCCTCTGGCAACACCTCTTCTGGTTCTTCGGCCATCCAGAGGTATACATCATCGCCTTGCCCTTCTTCGGCATCATCACCGAGGTCATCCCGGTGTTCAGCCGCAAGCCGATCTTCGGCTACAAGGGCCTGGTGTTCGCCACCCTCGCGATCGTCGGTCTGTCGGTGGCGGTGTGGGCGCACCACATGTTCGCCACCGGAGCGGTGAACCTGCCGTTCTTCTCGGCCATGACCATGCTCATCGCCATTCCGACCGGGTTGAAGTTCTTCGCCTGGATCGGCACCATGTGGCGCGGCTCACTGACGTTCGAGACCCCGATGCTGTTCGCCATCGGGTTCCTGGTGACCTTCCTGTTCGGTGGCCTGACCGGCATCATCCTGGCCTCGCCGCCGCTGGACTTCCACGTGCACGACAGCTACTTCGTCGTCGCGCACTTCCACTACGTCGTCTTCGGCACGGTCGTGTTCGCCATGTTCGCCGGCTTCTATTTCTGGTGGCCGAAGTTCACCGGGCGGATGCTGAACGAACGCATGGGCACGATCCACTTCTGGCTGCTGTTCCTCGGCTTCCACGGCACGTTCATGGTGCACCACTGGCTGGGCGTCGAGGGCTTCCCGCGGCGCTACTCCGACTACGAGCCAGATGACGGATTCACCACGCTGAACCAGTTCTCCACGGTGTTCGCGTTTCTGCTGGCGGTATCGACGCTGCCGTTCCTGTGGAACGTGTGGCAGACCCGGCTGGCTCCGAAGGTCGAGGTCGACGACCCCTGGGGCTTCACGAACTCGCTGGAGTGGGCCACGTCCTGCCCGCCGCCGCGGCACAACTTCACCTCAGTGCCACGCATCCGCAGCGAGCGTCCCGCGTTCGACCTCAAGTACCCCGAGGCCGCCGCGACCGCCGAGGGCAAACCGGCCGACGCCGGTCCACTCACCGAGGCACTGGGTCCGCCCGACATCGAGCCGAACTGAGCGTTTCGGCTCTCTCACTCTCGGAGTCTTCGCACCAGGGCGCGATGGTTCAGGTGCCGCGGTCGGTGCCTTGTGCTTGACATTGACACAGTGACAAGGATTTCACTGGGGCGGAAGGAGGTGGTCGTGATGGCCTTGCCGTATCAGAGCACGGACGACACTGGGTTGGTCGAGGCGCTGGGGCACCCCCAGTCGTCGGTGCGGCTGCGGGCGGCGATGTCGGCGGGCACGCGGCCCGACCCCCGGTATGTCGAGAAGCTCGTCGAGCGGTGCGGGGTCGAGCCGGACTTCTTCGTGCGCGACATGCTCACGTGGGCGCTGACCAGGCACTCGGCGTCGATCACTGTTCCCAGGCTGGTCGAGGAGTTGAGCTCGCAGCGTGCTCAGGCGCGGAGCCAGGCGCTGCACACGTTGTCCAAGATCGGCGATCGGGGAGTGTGGACGGCGATCACCCGGTCGTTGCTGTTCGACGCCGATCACGAGGTGGCCCGCAGCGCATGGCGGGCGGCTGTCGTGCTCGTGCCGGACAAGGACAGGTCCGCCCTGGCCGAGGCGCTTTCGACGCAGCTGGGACGCGGTGACCGGCACCTGCAGCTGAGCCTGAGCCGGGCGTTGATCGCGCTCGGGGACGTGGTCCCTCCGGTTCTGGCAGCCGCGATGACGAGCTCGGTGGTCGAGGTCCGCGCGCACGCGATCGCGACCCACCGGCTGTGGCGTGACCCGGACGCGGGCTTCGAGCTCGCGATCGAGGAAGCCAAGCGGGTGGCCGCACTGGGCCCGGACGAGGAAAGCGCTCGGTCGTGCTGATCGGTGAGGTGGCGCGGCGCTCCGGGGTCAGCGCGCGAATGCTCCGGCACTACGACGCGCTGGGCCTGGTGCGGCCGACGGGGCGAAGCGTCGGCGGCTACCGGGAGTACTCCAGCGAGGACATCCGGCGGATATTCCACGTCGAGAGCCTGCGGTCGCTGGGACTGTCCCTGCGCGAAGTCGGGCGCGCCTTGGACGATCCCGGGTTCGACCCCTCCGGCCTCATCGACGAGCTGATGCGTCAGACGCAGGAGCGCATCATGCGTGAGAAGGAACTGCTCGCGCGACTCCGTCACATCGATGCTGCCGAACCCGCCGACTGGGAGGAGGCGCTCGGGATCGTGGCGCTGCTCCAGGCGCTGGGTTCCGAGAGCGCCAGGGTCCGCCAGCGCGCGGCCCTGGCGTCGGTCGGCGAAGCCTCCGCGCCCGTCGAACTACTCGTCGAGGCGGCACTCGCGGAGACGGATCTCAATGTCGCCGGAGCGCTGCAATGGGCACTGAGGCAGGCGGGCAGTGACGGGTTGGCGCGGCTCGCCGCCGGCCTCAGATCCACCGATGCCGGCGTCCGCAAACGCGCCGTTGTGTTGATCGCGCAGGTACCGACCGACGACGCGACGGCAGTGCTCGCAGACGCTCTCACAGACCCCGACGTCGCGGTCCGCAGAACGGCGGCCCTGCCTCTCGGGGCACGTGGGGTCGTCGACGCCGTTCCGACGTTGATCGACATGGTGGTCGCGGGCGCCAACGATGTCGACGCCGCGGAGGCCCTGGGCACGCTGGCGCGTCGCCGTGAACTCGCCGACCGGATCGTCACCGAGTTCGTCGCCCACCTCGCCGAGGACGGTGCCGGAACCCCGACGCGGCGACGCATCGCACAGGCGCTGGCAGACATCCCCGGAGCCGAGGCGACGCGTGTCCTCTCGGACCTGGCGCGCAGCGACGAGCCGTCAATCGCGCTGACCGCGGCCTACGTTCTCCAACAGCGCGGCGTGTGACGTCGTTCGGAGCCCGCTGCCGCGACCGGACGTGCCCGAAGGGCCCGGCCGCTCACAGACCGGCCGTACGCCGCTTGTTGAAGAAGACCAGGCCTGATGCGAGCGCGATGAGCACGACTCCCGCGGCCGCCAGGATCAGGGTCGAGCCGCTGCCGGTGTCGGGCAGGTCACCCGTGCCGCCGGTCTCGGTGCCGGTGTCGCCGGTTTCAGTTCCCGTCTCGGTGCCGGGCGGGGAGTCGGTCGGCGTCGGGGTCTCAGTCGGCGTTGGGGTCTCGGTCGGAGTGGGGGTCTCGGTCGGAGTGGGGGTCTCGGTCCCCGTTTCCGTCCCGGTTTCGGTGCCGCTGTCGTCGCCGGTGTCCGTCCCCGTCTCGGTGCCGGTGTCGGTGCCGTTGTCGTCGCCGGTATCCGTGCCGGTTTCGGTTCCCGTCTCGGTGCCGGTGTCGTCACCGGTGTCGTCGCCGATCTCGGTTCCCGTCTCGGTGCCGGTTTCGGTGCCGGTGTCGTCTCCGGTCTCGTCGCCGTTGTCGTCGCCGGTCGGAGTGTCTGTGGGGGTGGGCTCGCAGGCGTCGTCGGTGATCTGGTTGGTGTCGAGGGTGACGGCGGCCGTTCGAGCCAGCGCTCGGCCTTGCAGGTTCGCGCCGGTGTCCATGGTGATCGATGCGGTCGCCATGATGGTGCCGATGAAGTCTGTGCCGGTGCCAAGAGTGGCGGAGCTGCCCACCTGCCAGAACACGTTGCACGGCGCCGCTCCGTTGACGAAGATGACGCTGCTGTCCGTGGCGGTGATCAGGGTGGAGTCGATCTGGAAGATGAACACCGCCCCGGGGTCGCCCTTGCCGTCGAGCGTGAGTTGCCCCGTCAGTTGGGCGGCTGAGATGCGATAGACGCCCGCGTCGAGTGAAGTGCCGCCGAGTTCGGCGGCCAGGTTCGTGAACGGCGTGCGGCCGGCAGCGTCGTTGTAGGCGGTGGTCAGGTCGTCCTTGGCCTGGAGTGCGACTGCGTCGGCCAGGTGTGTCTCACCGTGCACTTCGCCCGGCGGGAAGCCCGGAGCGGTGGTGCCGGGGTGCACGCCGAGATCCTGTTCCAGCGACGTGGGGCCGGTGTTGGTGACGGTGGAGCCGGCCAGCACGGAGAAGTCGCCCGCGGTCCCGAGGCCGACCGGAGCGTCGGCGGCATCTGCCACGCTCGTGTTGAAGAACAGCGGTGCCGTCACGAGCGCCGCAACGCCAAGGCTCGCCAACCCTGGCCACAGTGCACGTTGGACCGGATGAGATGATGTCCTGGCCATGAATTGACCCTTTCGGTTGAGATCCTCATGGGTCACGTCTGGCCGATGAACGCCCGGGGCGCGAAGCATGTTTCGCCCTACTCAAGCATAAACTCGCGCGTGCGCGATCATTCAAAGCGATAAAGTCGAAATAGAGCGTTCAGATATCGCCCCAAACACGTACAAGAAACACAAAACGTCTACCGGTCTTTTGGCTGCGCCGGCGTTTTCCCAGCTGGCGCGCCCCTCGCCTCGTCGAACAAGCTCACGTCAGATCGATTCCGGGCCGGCGGCGGTGATGCCGTCGAGCAGGCGGTGCAGCCCCCAGAGATGCTGCTCGGTGGAGTTGTAGTCCGCCATCGTGGCCGCGACCGCGGCGGCTCTCGGATATTGGTCGGCAGGCGTCAGTGAGAATGCCCGATGTCTGGACGCTTTTCGTTCTGCTTCCGGCTGTGGTGGGCCGGGTTCAGGCGCATCGGCGATCTCCAGGGCGATCGAACCGAACGCATAGACGATGAGCACATAGGACGCGCGTGCGGCCGCGACCGGATCGAGGCCGGCGTCGGCGAGGACCTCGAGGAGTCGTTCGTTCAGGGTGAGGGCATGTGGCCCGGTCAGTGGGGCGCCGATCATCAGCGGCACCGTCCCCGGGTGGTCGGAGAGTCGTCGCCTCAGTTCCAGGGCGAGGGCCTCGAGGCGTAGCCGCCAGGGACCCATGACGACTTCGCCGCCGGGCCGCAGCGCTACGACCTGATCCTCGACATTGCCGGCAACCCGTCCCTGTCGCGGCTGCGGCGCGCACTCGCCCCCACCGGCACGGCCGTCATCGTCGGCGGCGAGGGGCCTGGCACGTGGACCGGCGGTTTCGGCCGCCAACTGCGCGCCCCACTCGTGTCGCTGTTCGTGCGCCAGCGGCTGGCCATGTTGGCCTCCAAAGAGCGCGCCAGCGATCTCGAACGGCTGACGGTCCTCATCGAGGCGGGCGCGGTGACGCCGAGCATCGACCGGACGTTTCCGCTGGCCCGGGCCGCACGATCTGAACCTCCCATGATCATCAAGAGTTGGTCCGGCTATGACCGGGGCAACTCTTGATGATCATGGGAGGGGTGGTGGGTCAGGTGCGGTACTGGGCGGTGAGTGGGCAGCGGAACGGGTCCGTCGTGGCGTTCTCGACGGTGTTGAGGTAGCGGATGATCACGCGGTAGGCGCCCACGAAGCTGGTCTCGGTGTAGCGGACGCCGTGCTTGGCGCAGTGTTCGCGGACGAGGGCCTGCGCCTTGCGCAGGTTGGGCCGGGGCATGTTGGGGAACAGGTGGTGTTCGATCTGGTAGTTGAGCCCGCCCATGGCGAAGTTGGTGACCCAGCCGCCGCTGATGTTGCGCGACATCAGCACCTGGCGTTGCAGGAAGTCGATCTTCATGTCGCGCGGGACGATGGGCATGCCGAGGTGGTTGGGCGCGAAGGCGCCGCCGAGCAGGAGACCGAACACGGCCATCTGGACGCCGAAGAACGCCGCCGCCTTGCCCGGCGGCAGCACGAGCAGCAGCACCGTGATGTATCCGGCGAACCGGCCGGTGATGAACGTGACTTCCCACCAGCGGTGCTTGAGAGGTTGCCGGCTCATGAGCCGCTGGACGCTCGCGATGTGCAGGGCGAGTCCCATGAACAGCGCGAGCGGGAAGAAATAGCCCTGCCAGCGGGTGAGGCGCGCCGACAGGCCGCGCCGACTCGCGGCGATGGCGGGGGTGAAGGCGAAGGCGCTGGGCCCGATGTCGGGGTCCGAGCCCTCCTTGTTCGGGTTGGCGTGATGGCGGCTGTGCTTGATCATCCACCAGCCGTGGCTGAGTCCGACGAACAGCCCTGCCAGCACCCGGGACATCCAGTCGTTCCAGCGGTGGGATGTGAAGATCTGCCGATGGGCGCTGTCGTGGCCCAGGAAGGTGAGCTGGGCCAGCACGACCCCCAGCCCCGCGGCGAGCAGGAGCTGGAACCACGAGTCGCCGATGAAGGCGAAGAGCACCCAGATTCCGGCGAAGACCGCGACGGTGCCGATGATCTTGGACCAGTAGTAGGCGTAGCGGCGGCGCAGGAGGCCGGCGGCCTGAACCTGCTGCGAGAGCTCGGTGTACGTGCTCACGTAGCGCACGCGACGCGGCGCGGTCGTCGTCGCCGCGGCAGCCGTCCGGCTCGGTGACGTCGTACTCATGCGGGCCGCCCCGCCGTCGCGACGGGTTGGCGCATCGGCCCGCCCTCGGACTCCCAGGCGGATTCGGCCACCCGGTCGGCGCGTGCTGCGACCGGTTCCGACAGCGCCGGGGTCTGCAGGTTCGCCTCGGCATCGGCCAGGATCGCGCTGGCGCTGTCGTGATGCTGGTCCTCTTCGATCCGTGCGAAGACTCGGCCGGCGAGCTGCGGATCGCTCTGCGCGGGCACGACGAGCAGATCCAGCCGGCCCTGGGTGTCGGCGCCGGTGAGGCTGACCACGTGGGCGTCGATGGTGCGGAACCATCCGAACCGGATGATCTTGCCGGCTACGGGCAGCTTCCTGATCGCACCGTCCCAGGAGTCCCGGTGGTATGCGACCCGGGTCACGGTGAAGTCGCGTCGCGAGAGTTCGGCCGCCAGCGCCGGCAGTTCCGCGACCAGATCGCGGGAGCGGGGCCACCACGCGCCGTCGACGGCCCGGAGGTCATGGCCGGTGACAGGGCTGAACACCGCACGAACGGCGGTGTCTGGTTCGGTGTCGGGCAGTCGCATGACTGGGCCTGTCTTCGGCCTCTACGACCGACCTACATCGTGCCAGCGCGGCTGGAGCCATCAGCGGCTCCGTGTCCAACGCCGCTCCTACTATTTTACCCCGGAATGCCGGGCAAACCAGCATGACGAACGGTCAGCTGATACTGGACGCGCCCAGCTCGTGGCGCGGCTCGGGCCGGCGACCTGGGGCGATGGGACATGGTTCTTCCGCCGATGGTGCGGCGATCAACTCTTCGAGTTGCCGGGTGATGGCCGCAGGCGGGATCGGCTGCGGCGCGGCGAACACGCTCAGCAGCGTGTCCACTGACTGTCCGACGGTGAACTTCGTGCCGGCGTCCCGGCGAGCGGCGACGGAAAGTGGCCCGGCCGCCACGGCCGCCCGGATCCCCCAGGCGAGCGTCTCGGCGTCGTCGGGCCTGATCAGGGTCACGCCGCCGCAGTCGGTTTCGGGCAGGCCGCCGTCGTCGGAGGCGACGACCCGGCACCCGGCGTGCTGCGCCTCGATCGAGACGATGCCGAAGGTCTCGTGCCAGTACTGGCTGTTGGACGGCATCACGACGATGTCGTGTTCGGCCATCAGCGCCGCCATCGTGTCCGGTGTCTTACGGGTGGGGACGACCGAGATCCGGGGATGCGCGGCCAGCAGCCCTTCGATGATCTTTCCTTGCGGTTTGTCGGCGCCTGCGGTCGTCGCCACGAAGTCGAGGTCCACGTCCTGGTCGATGATGTCGATGTGCAGGGTCGAAAGCAGGGTGTAAATGCCCTTCTCCGGGCTCAACCGTCCGGCGAACAGCACCCGGGTCCTGCCACGGGTGTTGACCGGGCGGGGCTGCGCCGCGAAGCAGGGCTCGGCGAAGGGGTACACGACGCTGATGGTCTGCACGTCGACGTCCAGGAAGCGTGCCCACAGGTCGGCCGCGTAGCGGCTCGTGGCGATCAGGGCGCGGTCCCTGGTCCCGTCGGCGGCGAACGCCCACTCGCGTTCCCGGATCGGCGGCGGGTTGTGCAGGATCAGGAACGCCTGCGTCCTGGTCGGCACGATGTGGGGTTCGTTGACGAAGACGACGGTGCCGTCGAGCTCACTGACCTCGGCAAGCGTCGATAGGGACAGGAATGGGATGCCGGCGAAGTCGTCGCGGCCGTCGGCGGTGCCCAGGCCGACGGTGACCACCTGCGCCGGCACGCCGCGTCGGTTCAGCTCTCGAACCTGACCGACGGTGTAGTTCTCGGAACCGCCGGTGCCGGCCGGCAGCGGGTTACCCGGAGACCAGATGAAGGAAATCAGCTCGTACCACCCCAAGGGCTCGGTGTGTATCGGACTCGAACAGGTCGGGGCCGTCATGGCCCCGGCTGCGAGCCCGGACGCGACGACGGTCCGTGAGGACGGACCCGTGCATGGTCGGCCGAGCGTGAGGGGAGAACTACGTCAACGCTGAAAACACCCGCGGATTCGGGGCAGCGGCGCATCCCGCAACGTTCGATGGAACAACGATCACAGCTACCTGGAGAATAGCACGAGCGGCGCTGCCACCAGCCCGAACGACCTGCTCGTCAGCAGGCGTCGGGCTGCTGACGCGGTCGTGGGCCTCGAGCTGATTCCACTCAATCGAGGCATTGTGGTGTGTTTCGATCTTGCCAGGCAGCGCCGCTCGGAGGCGATAGTCTGGGTGGATGTTGACACTCGTGGTCGTGTTGCTAGCGATCTGGCTGGTCCTCTCGATCGTCGGGTTCGCGATCGAGGGCATCTTCTGGCTCGGCGTGATCGGGGTGGTCCTGTTCGTCGCCACGGCGATCATCGCCGTGATCAGGCGCAGGGCCAGCAGGACGTAGCCGGCTGCAGCTTCACCCTTCGCCGGGGGTCACCATCCTCATCCGGTCACCATGATCTGGGCCGCGGACTCCTTGAGCTTGGCGTTGGCCCAGCGCATCTGGCGCAGGGTTTCGGGGTGGCACTGCTTCGACAGGTCGAGCAGTTCCTGGTCCTTCATGGCTTGCGCGGTCTGGGCCATGATCTCCCAGTCGAGGGAGGCGCCGGCGGCCTTCCGGTGGATCTCGCGGAGGTCGCGCAGCAGGAGCAGGCCGGGTTCGTGGTACCGGCCGATGAGTTCGCTGCCTTTCTGCCGGATCTTGGCGATGACGGTGGCGTCGTCGTCCGGTTCGGGATCGAGCTCGAGGTCGTAGTCGTGTCCGACCTCCGCGAGCCGGCGGACGTGCTCCTCCGACCAGCGTGCCAGGTCGCGTCCGAGATGGTAGATGTCGTGGTCGGCCTTGTGCCGGTCCGAGACCTGCAGCAATTCGCCGGCGAGGTCGTTCTCCGCGCGGTGGAGCTCTTCGATGGCCAGCCCGACCTTGTTGCCGACCATGCTGGTCAACCTGTTCATCGCGGGCCTCTCTCGGGATCGAGCCGCTCCTCGGCGTACGCCGTCTGGCCGCCGGTGGTGGCTGGCACGTTCGCGGCGACGGGCCGGGAACCAGTGGTCGTCGGTGCGGGGGAGGGGGAGCCGTCACCGGCTTCGATGCGCTCGACGCGCGCGGCCGCCGTCTTGAAAAGGGGCTGCTTGGACGCGGGGTCCCAGTCCGTCAGGGTGAGCTCGTTGGCCGCGCGGCCGCCGTTCGCCGGCTCGTGGCCGCCGGTCGTGTCCCAATAGCCGTAGTGGAACGGCAGGAACAGGGTCCCGCGCCGGATTCCGCTGACGCGGAGGCGGGCGGTCACCGAGCCGCGTGGCGTGGTCACCCGGATGAAGTCGCCCTCGCCCCACCCCGCCGCATCCGCGTCCTGGGCGGACATCTCCACCCAGACGTCCGGGGCGGCGGCTTGTAGCTGCGGCGCCCGGCCGGTCTTGGTGCGCGTGTGGAACTGGTACAACGTGCGGCCCGTGATCAGCTGCAGCGGGTACTCGTCGCCGGGCGGCTCGTGCGGCGGCAGATACTCCGCGGCCTTGATCACCGCCTTCCCGAACGGGTTGAGCGCCTTGTACTCCGTCTCCTCCACGGGTGCGCCGGTCACCATGTCGCGACCGTAGCTCTCGCAGTAGTCCGGAGCGCTCCAGAAGGCTCCATCGGCATAGAGGCGCTCGGTTCCGTCCGGATGCTCCTCGTCGCACGGCCACTGGATGCCGCTGCCGCCACGCAGCTTGTCGTACGTGATGGCGGTGTAGTCACACGGCCGGCCGCGGCTGCACTCCTTCCATGCCTCGAACGCGCCTTCCGGGTCCGACCACTTCACCAGTGGCGCCCCGTCCTTGTCCGTCAGCTCCAGGCGGTGTGCGAGATCGATCAGGATGTCCAGGTCCGGGCGTGCCTGGCCGGGCGGATCAATCGCCTTCTCGGACAGGTGGACGGTGCGGTCGACGTTCGTGAACGTGCCCG
This sequence comes from Jiangella gansuensis DSM 44835, assembly GCF_000515395.1. NCBI lineage: Bacteria > Bacillati > Actinomycetota > Actinomycetes > Jiangellales > Jiangellaceae > Jiangella > Jiangella gansuensis. The sequence goes on from NZ_KI911782.1 coordinate 1,953,081, forward strand.
TCTTCTCCGCCCACGTGGCCGCCGGGAGCACCACGTCGGCGAGCCGCGCGGTCTCGGTGAGGTAGAGGTCCTGCACGACGAGGAAGAGCCGCTCCTGCGACAGAATGCTCCGGATCCGGCGCAGCTCCGGCAAGGAGACCGCCGGGTTGGTGGCCGAGACGTGCAGCCACCGGATCGAGCCGTCCTCGATGTAGCGCATCATCTGCATGAGATGCGTGGGCGGGCTGTAGTGCGGAATCTGTATCGGGTCGATGTTCCAGACGCGGGCGAGGTCCTCGATGTGGGTGTCGTTGGACCAGTTCCGGAAGCCGGGGAGGTCGCCGTCGGCCCCGCACTCGCGGGTGTTCTGCGCCGTGGGCTGGCCGTTCATCTGCAGCACCCCGCACCCGGGCTTCCCCAGCATGCCGCGGACGAGGTGCACGTTGTTGACCTGTACCGCCGCGGCCGTGGCCTGGTGCGACTGGTAGAAGCCCTGCAGCACGGACGACAGCAGCCGCTGCGCGGTCCCGAGCAGGCGAGCGGCCTCGCGTAGCTGGTCAGCCGGCACGTCGCAGACCTGTGCGGCACGCTCTACCGTGCACTCCGCGACCATCGTCCGCAGCTCGGCGTAGCCCACCGTGTGCCGCGAGATGTAGTCCTCGTCCACCCAGCCGTGCGCGATGATCTCGTGCAGAAGGGCGTTCATCACCATGACGTTCGTGCCGGGCCGCGGGGCGAGGTGGACGGTCGCCTCCCTGGCGACAGGGGTCTCGCGCGGGTCGACACAGAGGATCCGCGGTGGGTTCGGGCCGGCGAGCCGGTCGAGGATCCGGCTCCACAGGACGACCTGGGTCTCGGCCATGTTGTGGCCGAACAACGCGATGGTGTCGGCGTGGTCGATGTCGGTGTACGAGCCTGGCTGCCCATCGCACCCGAAGGACTCCTTCAACGCCGCGGCCGCCGTCGCCGTGCAGAGGCGGGTGTTGCCGTCGACGTGGTTGGTGCCGATGCCGCCGTGCGCCAGCAACCCCAGCGTGTAGTACTCCTCCAGGAACAGCTGGCCGGTGGTGTAGAACGCGATCGAGCTGGGGCCGCGCTCGGCGAGCAGCTCCTTCGCGCGGCCGGCGACGGCGTCCATGGCGGTGTCCCAGTCGGTCTCCACGAGCTCGCCGTCGCGGCGGATCAACGGCGCGGTGAGGCGGTCCCGGTGGTGGTTGGCCTGCCAGCCGAAGAGATCCTTCGGGCCGAGCCGCCCGTGGTTCACCCGGTCGACGGCCCTGCCCCGCACGCCGACGATGCGCCCGTCCTTGACGGCGATGTCCATCGCGTCGCCGTTGGAGTGCAGGATCGAGGCCGACTGAACCCACCGGTCCACCTCGTCCTCCGTGACACCCGCCTCGAGGTGGACATCGACCCGCCGGGGCCACGTCTGCTCCTGACCGTACGGCGTTCGAGCTCCCCATGGTTCCGCGATCCGGTCTCTACCAGGCATGACCACCGCGATACCCAGCGACTGCCGGGCCATGCCGGCCGCAGCCGTGGGCGTCGCGTCCGCCTGGTGCATGGCCGCGGGCGGCGCGGGTACTCGGCGACGCAGGGACGACGACCAGCACAGCTGAGGAGGACACCGTGGTAGTGACCGAGATGTTGCGTACATACCCGAAGAGCCTCGGCGACGTCGATCGCGACGGTCTGTGGCGTGTATCGAAGCGTGCGTCGAGTGCGCGCAGGCATGTACGGCGTGTGCAGATGCGTGCCTGAGCGAGGACAATGTCGCTGAGCTGAGCAAGTGCATCCGGACGAACCTCGATTGCGCCGACATCTGCGAGACGACCGGCCGGGTGCTGTCGAGGCACACCGGCTACGACGCCAACATCACCCGGGCGTTGCTGCAGGCCTGCATGACGGTCTGCAGGTCGTGCGCCGATGAATGCGGGCGGCATGCCGACGCCCACGAGCACTGCCGCATCTGCGCCGAGGCGTGCCGGCGCTGCGCTGAGGCCTGCGACGCCCTGATGGGCGGCCTCGGCTGACGAGGCGGCGCCAGGGGTCCACGAGCAACCCCTAGCGCCCGTTGCGGATGACCGCCAGGACGTCCGGGACGGAGAGGTTCTCGGGGTCGAGTTCGGGCATCCACCAGGTGGCGCCGGCGGCCACGTACGGTGCCGGGTCGGTGCCGGCCGGTACCGGAACGATCAGGTCGAACGGGCTTGCCGAGTCGGGGTCGCGCTGCTCCCGGACGGCGTGGCTGACCTCGGCGACCTGGTCCGGGCCGGTGAGACTCACCGGCATGAAGCCGTCGTGGCGGACGGCACGTTCGAGCGGGCGGCGTCGTCCGGCCGTGCCTGCGACCCAGATGGGAATGGTGGGTTGGGCCGGGCGTGGAAGGAATCGAACGTCGTCGACACGGTGGTGCGTTCCGTCGTGATGAACGGTCTGCCCGGTCCACGCTGCCGTGAGGATGGCCAGGGATTCGTCGAGCATGTCCGCCCGGATCCGATCGTCGGTCACCTCGCCGAAAGCGGTGAATTCAGCACCGAACCGGTCATGGCCGATGCCCACACCGAGGACCAGCCGGCCGTTGCTGAGACGGTCCAGCGTCACGGTCTCGCGGGCGACCTTGGCTGGACGGCGCCGGGGTAGAGGCGTCACGAGGGGGCCGATGCGGACTCGGGTCGTCGCCGCGGCGATCGCCGCCATGACGATCCAGGGATCGGCCGCGCTGCGGACGGGCGGGCGCCATTGCAGGTGATCCCAGACGAAGACGCCGTCCCAGCCGGCGGCTTCGGCTTCGCGGGCGAGTTCCGTGCAGACGTGAGGATCGGCGAGGTCGTCGAACAGGGGAAGCCAGATCCCGGCCTGGGCGCGCTGTTGCGTCATGCCCGGCATTGTCGCTGTTGTGGACCATTCTTGGTAGGGCGAGCGCTGCGGAGCGCGCACCGCCTGTCACAACAACCGATCGCGCGGTGTCTTGAGGCTGAACCCCCTGATGCGGAGGAGAGACGATGCCCGAGAAGACCGATGTCGTCGTGGTCGGCGGCGGATATGCCGGTGTCCTGGCGGCCAGCCGCCTGACGCAGCGCGACGACGTGGGCGTGACCCTGATCAACCCGCGCCCGGCCTTCGTCGAGCGGATCCGCCTGCACCAGATGGTCGGCGGTTCCGACGACGCGGTCGTCGACTACGGCGAGGTCCTGGCCGGGGACGTCCGGCTGGTGGTCGACACGGCCACCCGGATCGACGCGGCCGGGCGCAGCGTGGCACTGGCCAGCGGCGGGACGGTCGATTACGACTACCTGATCTACGCGGTGGGCAGCGGCAGCCCCGACTCGAGCGTGCCCGGCGCGGCCGAGTTCGCGTATCCGATCGCGACGTTCGAGGCGGCGCAGCGGTTGCGAGCCGCCCTCGACGCGGCTGCGCCCACGGCCCCGGTGACCGTGGTCGGCGCGGGTCCGGCCGGCATCGAGACCGCCTCCGAGCTGGCGGAGCTGGGCCGCCGGGTGACCCTGGCCTGCGGTGAGGTGCTCGGCCCGTACCTGCATCCCCGGGGCCGGCGCTCCGTGGCCAAGCGGCTGGCCCGGCTCGGGGTGACCGTGCTGGACGGCCCGGGCGGAACGGTGACGGCTGTGACCCGCGATGGCGTGGAACTCAGCGACGGCCGCCGGCTCCCGAGCGAGGTGACCATCTGGACCACCGGGTTCGGCGTGCCGGACCTGGCCGTCCGCAGCGGGCTCAGCACCGACGCCTTGGGCCGGCTGCGCACGGACGAGACACTGACGAGTGTGGATGACACACGCATCGTCGCGGCCGGTGACTCGGCGGCACCGTCGGACCTGCCGTTGCGGATGAGCTGCCAGGCCGCGGTCCAGTTCGGCCCGCGCGCCGCGGACACGGTACTCAGCCGGATCGCGGGCGAGCAGCCCGCGCCGCTGACCGTGGCGCTCGCCGCCCAGTGCATCAGCCTGGGGCGGCGCGCCGGCATCTACCAGTTCGCGCGCCGGAACGACAGCGCGGTCGGCGTGCACATCGGGGGTCGCCCGGGCGCGAAGGTCAAGGAGCTCGTGTGCTCGGGCGTCCTCAAGATGCTGGTCCGCGAGGCGCGGAAACCCGGGTCGCTCACCTGGCCGGGCTGGGTCGACGACGCCAAGCGCCGGAAGGCCCTGGAGGCCAGGCGCGACGAGGCATCGGCCGTCGCCGCAGGGGTGGCTCGGCCGTGAGCGAGCGCCCCACCGATCCGGCAACGGAGACCTTCGTCGCCCACCGCAACCTGCTCTTCACCGTCGCCTACGAGATGCTCGGGTCGGCGGCCGACGCCGAGGACGTCCTCCAGGAGACCTGGCTGCGGTGGGTCAAGGTCGATCTGGCGCAGGTGCACGACGAACGCGCCTACCTGGTCCGCATCACGACCCGGCAGTCGCTCAACCGGCTGCGTGCCATGAAGCGCCGCAAGGAGACGTATGTCGGCCCGTGGCTGCCCGAGCCGATGCTCACCTCACCGGACGTGGCCGAGGACGCCGAGCTCGCGGAGAGTGTGTCGATGGCGCTCATGCTCGTCCTCGAGACGCTGTCGCCGACGGAACGCGCCGTCTTCGTGCTGCGCGAGGTCTTCGACGTCAGCTACGGCGAGATCGCGGCGGCCGTCGGCAAGAGCCCTGCGGCCGTCCGCCAGATCGCGCACCGCGCCCGCCAGCACATCGATGCGCGCCGTCCGCGCGAAGTGGTCTCGCCGGGTGACGCGCGGGCGGCGCTGGAGGCAATGCGGCGCGGCTTCGAAACCGGGGACCTGCAGTCCGTCCTCGACGTGCTCGCGCCCGATGTCGTCCTGATCAGTGACGGCGGCGGCGTCAAGCAGGCCGCGCTGCGGCCGATCGTCGGCGCCGACAAGGTGGCCCGCCTCGCCTCCGGCGGCCTGTCCAGGGTCGTCGGCAAGATCACCTGCGAACCCACCCTGGTCAACGGGAACCCGGCCCTGGTCGTGCGCCTGGACGGCGAGATCGACGGCGTCGTGGCGGTCCGCGTCGACGGCGCCGGCCACATCACCGGCATCTACTACGTCCGCAACCCGGAGAAGCTGTCCCGGGTCGAGTCCGAGACCCCGCTCGCGCTGCGGTGAGCGCCGTTCAGGAGCCGGCCGACGAGGCGGTGACCAGGCCGGTCTCGTAGGCCGTTACGACCAGCTGGGCGCGGTCACGGGCACCCAGCTTGAGGAACAGCCGCGAAACGTGGGTTTTGGCGGTCAGCGGAGACAGCACGAGGTGCTCGGCGATCTCGTGGTTGGACAGGCCACGCCCGACGAGGCCGAGGATCTCGCGTTCGCGCGGGGTCAGGTCGGCGAGGCGGCTGTCGTCGGGTGCCGGAACGACGGCGGGAGTGGCCACCGGCGCGGACTCGGCCGCGATGTACGCCTCGATCAGCCGCTTGGTGACCCGGGGTGCGAGCAGCGCCTGACCGTCGTGCACCAGCCGGACGGCCTCGACGAGCGCCTCGGGCTCGACGTCCTTGAGCAGGAATCCGGCGGCACCGGCGCGGAGGGCGCCGAACACGTACTCGTCGAGCTCGAACGTCGTCAGCACGACCACCCGGACGGCGGCGAGGCGGACATCGGCCGTGATCCGGCCGGTGGCTTCAAGGCCGTCGACGCGGGGCATCCGGACATCCATCAGCACCACGTCGGGCACCAGCTCGCCGGCCAGCCGGATCGCCTCGGCACCGTCGACGGCTTCGCCGACCACCTCGATGTCGGGTTCGGAGTCGAGCAGCGCCCGGAACCCCGCGCGCACCAGGGTCTGGTCGTCGACCACCAGCACGCGGATCGCGGCGGTCACGTGGCGCCCACCGGCAGGGATGCGGCGACCCGCCAGCCGCCGCCGGCACGCGGGCCGGCCTCGAACGAGCCACCGATCGCCGCGGCCCGTTCGCGCATGCCTCTAAGGCCGTTGCCGGACCCGGAGCCGTCGAGCGGCGTGGGGCCGTAACCCTCGTCGTTCTCGACCTCGATCACCACCGCGTCGTCGCGGTGCGTGACCCGCACCCGCGCCGTGGTCGGGCCGACGTGGCGCATCACGTTGGTCAATGCCTCCTGGACGATCCGGTAGCCGGTGGCCCCGACAGCCGCCGGCAGTGCGCCGATCGCGGGGTCGAGGTCGACGTCCAGATGGATGCCCGCCGAGCCGAGGCCCTCGCGCAGGTCCTCGATCTGCGCCATGCCCTGCGTGGGCCGGACCGGAGCCGCGGACCCGGCGTCGTCGTCGGAATCCCCTTCACGCAGCAGCCCGAGCATCGAGCGCAGGTCGTCGAGCGACTCGCCGCTGACCCTCTTGATGTCGCGAAGGGTCGACCTGGCCCGCTCGGGGTCGCGGTCGAGCAGGTGGGCGCCGACGCCGGCCTGCACGTTGATCGCGACCATCGCGTGCGCGACGACGTCGTGGACGTCGCGCGCGATCCGCAGCCTTTCCTCGCCCACCCGGCGCAGCGCCTCCTCCTCGCGGGTCCGTTCGGCCGACTCGGCCCGTTCGACCAGCGCGGCCGTATAGGCGCGCCGGTCGTGTGCGGCGACGCCCAGCGCGAGCGGGATGGCGACGTAGCCCAGGTTCTTCGCGGTGTCCCAGGTGAAGTAGCCGTGCGGGCTGTACACCTGCAGGATCGCGACGACGAGCGGCAGCGCGGCCGCAGCGGCCACGAACGCGGCCCGGCGTCCGCGCGCCTCGGCCAGCGCATAGCCGCAGATGATGCCCGGGGCCGCGACCGTGACGTAGATGCCGGCGAACGTCATCACCGCGAAAATCAGCGCCATGGCGAGCGCGAACGCCAGGATCGGCGCCCTCCGGCGGATCAGCACCGGCGACGACGCCAGGACGATCACCGCGACCGCCGCGACGGTGACGTCCGCATCCGGCGACCGCACCACGTCGACCCACATGATCGTGACGCACAGCACCATCGCGAGCACGTCGACGAGGCGATCGCGGACCTCGCGAACCGAGCGGACAGCAGCAGGTGGGGTCGCCACCCGCACTACGGTAACGACGAGCATCCGCATCCGGCGTCCTCCCGGGGGAGTACGTCGGAGCCGGGCCACCGCTGTCGGTGACCCGGCCCGCGACGGTGGCAGCGAGCTGTCAAGCCTGGTCAGCGGCCATAGCTGGCTCCTTCACCGGCTCGGTGGGTGCCGGCCCGCTCTCCGAGATCCCGACCCTGTCGTGGAGCCGTCGCAACCACATCGGGGCCCACCAGTTCCACTTGCCCATCAGGCCCATCAGCGCCGGGACGAGCAGGGAGCGCACCACGAACGCGTCGACCAGGACTCCGACCGCGGCGGCGATACCGATCTGCTGGATGAAGGAGATCTCGCTGACGCTGAACGCCCCGATCGCGACCGCCAGCAGGATGGCCGCGGCGGTCACCACGCTGCCGGTCCGGCCGAGGCCGACGGCGACGGACTCCCGCTCGGTGAGGCCCGCCTCCCGGGCCTCCTTGACCCGGCCGAGCAGGAAGACGCCGTAGTCGGTGGAGAGGGCGAAGACGACCGCCGCGGCGATCAGGAAGTTGGTGGGTTCGATGCCGCCGTTGGGTGTGTAACCCAGCAGGCCGGTCAGCCGGCCGTCCTGGTAGACCCAGGTGATGGCCGCGAGGGCGACGCCGACGGTCAACAGGTTCATCACGACAGCCTTGACCGGGAGCACGACCGAACCGGTCATGAGCCACAACACCAGCATCGTCAGCAGGACCAGCAGGACGGCTGCGAGCGGAAGACTGCCGGCGATCGCGTCCTGCTGGTCCATGAACTCGGCGGCGGGTCCGGTGACGAGCGCGTCGGTGCCGCTGTCGTCGGCGAGGTCGCGGACGTCCGCGACGACGGCACGGGCGTCCTCACCGGCCGGGTCCCCGGCGACCTCGAGGTCGATCTGCCAGGTGCCGTCACCCACCTCGACCGCCTCGGCGGGTGCCACGACCTCGGGCAGGGACGAGGCCTGCCGGGCGAGGCCGGCAGCCCCGCCGTCGGCGTCGCCGGAGCCGTCCACGACGACGGTCACGGGGGTGGTTCCGGTGCCCGCGTAGTCGCTCTGGACGGCGTCGGTGACCGCACGGGCGCTCTGACTCTGCGGGATCACGGTCTCGTCGACCGGCGTCCACTCGGTGCGCAGGGCCGGGGTGGCGAGCACGATCATGACGGCCGTGGTGACCGCGGCGAACAGCCCGGGCCGGCGCATGACGAGGTGAGAGAACCGGTACCAGCGGGCTTCGGCCGAGTCGCCGCCGCGGCGACGCCGGCGAGCGAGCTTGGAGCCCCACAGCCCGAAGAGGACAGGGCTGATGACCAGGGCGGCCAGCGCGGCGACGACGGCGACGACCACGCCCGAGAGACCCATCGAGGTGAGGAAGCCCATCGGGAAGACCATGAGCGTGGCGAGGGCGACCGCGACCGTGGCGGCGGAGAACACCACCGTGCGGCCGGCGGTGCGCATCGTCGTGACCACCGCGGCGAACGACGGTCCCTGCCGCTCCAGCTCCTCCCGGTAGCGCGTGACCAGGAACAGCGTGTAGTCGACCGCCAGGCCGAGGCCGAGGCCGATCACCAGGTTGAGCGAGAAGGCGTTGATCCCGTAGATCTGATTGATGCCCGTCAGGGCCAGGAAGGTGCCGAGCACGGTGGCGATGCCGACCGTCACGGGCAGCACGGCCGCGCGGCCACCGAAGAAGAGCAGGGCGAGGACCACCAGGATCGGGAAGGCGAACAGCTCGGCGCGGGCCAGGTCCGCACCGATCTGCTCGCCCATCTGCACACCGGCGACGGCGCCGCCACCGACGGTGACGGCTGGGTCGTCGCCGAAGATCGCGAGAACGCTCTGTGCCACGGCCACGCTGTCGGCATCCGCCTCCAACGTCGCGACGACCAGCGCGGAGGAGCCGTCGAGCGCGGTGGCCGCTGGAGCAGCCTCGGCGATGCCGTCGACCTCGTCCAGGGTCGCGGCGGCCGCTTGCGCTGCCGCCGCGTCGGCAGCGGACGGCGTGTCGACCAGGAGGACGATCCCGGGCGAGGGCTCGAGGCCGCTGGCCGCCTCGATCCGCTCCACTGCCCGGAGGGATTCGGCGTCCGGCGGGGTGAACCCGCCCTCGCTGTCGAACGCTCCGGTGCCCGGCGCACCGACGGCGCCGGCGACGACGATGAAGAGGAACACCGCGACGAGGGCGCGTCGCGGGTGGGCGTGGAGGGCCCGGATGACTCGCCGGAGCCGTCCGGCGGCCGGCTCAGCGGGCCCGGTGCGGGGGTGGTCACCGCGGTGCGTGAGGTTCATGCCCATGACCCTCGCGGTCGCGGTGGGCCTGCCGCGTCCGGCCAGGGGAGTAGCCCGGCGGCCGCGGCGAGCTGGGCTACCTCCGGGGGAGTACACCGGTCGGTGCAGGTGCCGACGCTCGTCGACGTCGCGGCGGCCGGGTGCCTGTCAGCTCGAGGGCTCATTCGGTTGTCGGTGGGAGACGGCAAGATGAGCGGGTGCAGCCTGTCGTCGCCCCTGAGCCCGGTGACGCCGTGCGTGTGGTCGGGCTGGACGTGCCCGGCGGCGAGCGGCGGGTCGCGGCCGGAGGGCTGGCCGCCGTGGTGCGCGACGCCGAAGCCACGGCAGCGGTCCGGCCGCGGTGGACGTGGGACGACACCAATCGGTGGTATCCGGCACTGCTGGCTGCGGGAGTGCGGGTGGAACGCGCGCACGACCTGCGGCTCGCGCACCGGATCCTGCGGCAGTCGGCGGTGGCGGCGTGGCCGTCGCCGGACGGTGCCCCGCCCGGTCCGTGGGACATGCTGGCGCCAGTGCCGCTGACCACCGCGGCGGCCGTGGCGGCGCGGGACGAACCGGCCACGTTGTTCGCCGACCTGGCGCCGGCGGAGGCGACCCCCGAGCTGGATCCGTTCGCGGAGCTCGACGCCCAGAACGCCGCCGTCGCGGGTTCGGCCGCGGCGGGACGGTTGCGGCTGCTCCTGGCGGCGGAGTCCGCGGGAGCCCTGGTGGCGGTCGAGATGTACCACGCCGGGCTGCCGTGGCGGGCCGACGTGCACGACGAGATCCTGACCGAGATCCTCGGGCCGCGGCCGCGGGCGGGTGAACGGCCGGCCCGGCTCGAGGACCTCGCCGTCCGGATCCGCGCCGCTCTGGAGGCGCCGGCCAGTCTCAACCCGGATTCCCCGCGCGATCTGCTCAAGGCGATGCAGTTGGCGGGCGTCGGTGCCCGGAGCCTGCGCAAATGGGAGCTGGAGCGGCTCGACCACCCGGTCGTCGCGCCGCTGCTGGAGTACAAGTCGTTGTACCGGCTGTTGACCGCCAACGGGTGGGCCTGGCTCGACGCCTGGGCGCGCGGCGGGCGGTTCCGCAGCGAATACGTCGTCGGCGGTGTCGTCACCGGGCGGTGGGCGTCGAGCGGCGGGGGAGCGCTGCAACTGCCGAAGAACGTACGCCGGGCGGTCGTCGCCGACCCCGGCTGGACCTTCGTCGTCGCCGACGCCGCGCAGCTCGAGCCGCGGGTGCTGGCGGCCATGGCCGGCGACGAAGCCATGGCCGCCGCGGGGCGTGGAGCTGACGGCAGCGGCGCGGACATGTACGCGGGCATCGTGGCCTCCGGCGCGGTCGAGACACGGGAGCTGGCCAAGGTCGGGATGCTCGGCGCGATGTACGGGGGAACCACCGGCTCCAGCGGCCAGGTGTTGCCGCGGCTGGCGAAGGCGTTTCCCCGTTCGCTGGCGTTCGTCGACGACGCCGCCCGGGCCGGGGAACGCGGTGAGGTGGTCACGACGCACCTGGGCCGCAGCTCGCCTCTGCCGGGCGCGGGCTGGCACGAGGCACAGTCCGGTGCCTACCAGGACGACGCCGGGGAGGACGAGGCGGCGCGGGCCAGGTCGTCCGCCCGGTCATGGGGCCGCTTCACCCGGAACTTCGTCGTGCAGGGAACGGCCGCCGAATGGGCCATGTGCTGGCTGGCGTCGATCCGGCGCCGGCTGTGGGCGTTGGGGCAGGCGCCCGGCGCCGACGGCACACTCGTGCCCCAACCGTTCGCGGCGCGTCCGCACCTCGCGCTCTTCCTGCACGACGAGGTCGTGATCCACACCCCGGCCAGCATGGCCGAGGCGGTCGCCGACGAGGTCCGCGCCGCCGCGGCCGAAGCGGGCGGGCTCCTGTTCGGCGACTTCCCGGTGCAGTTCCCGCTGAGTGTCGCCGTGGCCGACTGTTACGCCGACGCGAAATGAGTCGAGCGGTAGGCCGCGCCTGCCCGCCTGCCTGCCCGCCTGTCAGCGGCTGGCGCAGGTGACGCAGAGCCGCGTCCACGGCCGCAGCTCGAGCCGTTCGGGCGGGATGACGGCGCCGCATCGTTCGCAGCCGCCGAAGGTGCCGCGGGCCAGCCGGGCCTGGGCCGCCTCGACCTCGACGAGGATGCGGTGGACGCTGGCGCGATGCGCGGCGCCGGTGGGATCGCCGTCGCCGGCCGGCAGGGCGTCGAGCTGTCGCCGGCGGCTGTCCGCGGCCTCGGTCAGGGCGGCTTCGATGCGGGCCCTGGCGTCGGCGGGAATCGTGGCGTACGGGTCGTGTGTGTGAGTGTTCACTGTCCTGCCCTCGAGCGTGCGGAAGGGCGCGACCTGGTGCGAGCGGACGGCGCCAGGGCGCGCTGGAGTGCCGCGGCCGGAACGGCACGCGGTGGTCAGGGGGAGGTCAGGAACAGGCGGGCGGGGCGCGGTCGACGCTACGGCGCAGCACGTCGAGCCCGCGGACGCCGCGCGCGGTTTCGGCCAGTTCGAGGGCCAGCAGCGCCGGCCCGGAGAGCACGTGGGACGGCTCGGCCGTAGCCGTCTGCGTCGCCCCCCGCCCCTCGATCATGTGGGCACCATAGCAACGAACCACGGCCCCGGCCACGCGGCGGCTGGCGGCAGCCGTCCCGTGACCGGGGGAGTGAGGGTCCGTCAGCGTTTCGCGCCGCGCAGCCGCCACGTCGCCAGGACGCCGAGGAGCGCACCGGCCGCGACGCCGGCGATACCCCACAGCCAGCCGCGGTCGTCGCCGTCGCCCGCCGCTGCTGTCGCGGCCGGGTTCCCGGAGATGCGCGCGTCGTCGAAGTCCGGGACGTCCGCCGGGTCGCCGTACGAGCCGGCCCGGTCGAGCGTGGAGCCGTCGGTCCAGCCGCCGCCGGCGTCGCAGTTCATCCGGTCGCGCGCCGACACCCCGTCCATGGCCATCGACAGCGATCGCGCGGACGCCGTCGTGCCAACCGGGACCTCGACCTCCGGCACGCGCAGGCCGCCGTTCTCGCGGGAGAGGGCCAGGACGTCGTCGAGCAGATGGTTGCCGAGGGCGAGGCCGGCGAGCGCGCGGTCGTGCGTGTACGAGGTGAGCACGTCGGCGCCGTCGCCGCCCGCGGCGATCTCGTCGGCGGCCTCGGACTGCACGTCGCGCCAGTCCGCGAGGGACTGTGCCTCGAAGCCCTCGAGCGCCGCGGTGACCTCGGCGAGGTAGTCCTCGGGCCGTGAGCACGCCGCGTACATGAGGCGTTTGAACGTCTGCGTCGCGTACTCCGTGGCCTCCTGCTCCGCATACTCCGGCGACAGGTACGTCGATGACGCCTCCGCCGTGAGGTACCGGTGCTGGGTGTACTCGACGGGCAGGTCCTCGGTGCCGATCGCGATCGGGGTGTACGGAGCGGTCGCGGCCGCGGTGGGCGCCACCCACAGCGTCGCCAGCGACGGGTCGGCGAGGTCGCTGCGCAGCTCGGCGACGTGGCCGTAACCGGAGCGGTCGTCGGACCAGCGCGGGTCGCGCACGATCCGCATGACGTCCTCGAGCTTCACGGGGGCGAGCTTGGCGAACTCCTCCTCCAGCGAGACCGGGTTGCGGTACGGCGCGGGGTCCTCGGGGTCCGCGTCCTGCCCGACCGCGAACTCGGCCGTCGGGAACGGCTGGCCGTACACCTGTTGCAGGTCGAACGCGGCGTCCGTCGCCGGGTCGTACCAGCCCTGTTGCTGGGCGAACGAGACGAGGTTCGCGGAGCCGAGGAAGTCGGGGTCGGTGCCGTCGACGGCGCTGACCGGGAAGTCCTGGATGTATCCCGGGTAGGACACGCGGATCTCGTCCGGGCCGAGGCGTTCGGCCGCCCACAGGCCCGCGCCACCGGAGAACTCGATGAACACCCAGCCCTCGTTCTCGTCGGCGAACAGGTGCGAGTTGCCGCCGTACGTGCTGTAGCCGTACGTGTCGATGAGGTCGCCGAGAATCTCGACCGCCTCGCGGGCGCTGCTCGCGCGCTCCATCGCGATGCGCGACAGGTCCGAGTACTGCGGGCCGGTCTGGTCCGTGGGCGTCATGTCCCACAGTTCCTCGCGGGAGTTGGACCACACGTCGCGGGCCGCGACGTTCTTCTCGTTCAGCCCGCCGTTGGTCAGCGGCGCGGGGAAGCCGGCGAACTCGGAGTAGTTCGACGTGATGTAGCGGAATGTGTGCTCGACCTGCGGGATCTGCGACAGCTCGCCCGGCATGTCGGCCTCCGGCGTGACTCCGACGGTGATCGTCGACCCGGCCGGGTGGTCCTGCGCGGGCACAACCTCGACCCAGTGGCTCGACGGCTCGTGGCCGAACCCGCCGAGCATCGTGTGCCCGTCCTCGGTGAGGTCCTTGCCGACGTAGACGGCGAACGATTTGTCCGGCTCGTCGAATGTCTCCGCCGGCGACGGCGTGCCGGGGGACGCCGGGTCGGCGCCCGGGTCAGCGACGGCCGGGTCAGCGGCGGCCGGGGCAGCGGCGGTGGCGCCAGCGAGGATGAGTGCTGCGGCCGGCGCGAGCGCGGCGGCACGGAGCAGGCGGACGGGTCGGGATCCGGGCGGTCGTCGAAGCACGGCACTCCTGAGTTCGCGGGACGAGGACAGGACCGATCGACACTGACGGTCCCGTCTGTCCTATCAACGGGAGGCTGGGCTTTGACAAATGTCAGCGCGATTCCTACACGCGCGAGGACTTCTGTGGCCAGATTCACGCCGGTGGGTTCGGTGGAACGGCTCGTGCGTAGGGTGAGCTTCATGCCGGACACGCTTCCCCTCGTCGAGCCGTTCACTCAGCGGACCGACCCTGCGGCGCTCGACGACCTGCGCGCGCGGCTGCGTGCGACGCGCTGGCCGGACGCGCCCGAGGACGCCGGCTGGTCGCTCGGTGCCGACCTCGACTACCTGCGCGAGCTGGTGGCGTACTGGGCCGACGGGTTCGACTGGCCGGCGCGGGAAGCTGAGCTCGCCCGGTTTCCCCGCTTCCGCGTCCACCTCGATGGTCTCGGCGTCCATGTCGTGCATGCCCGGGCGGTCGCGCCGTCCGGGCCGGTGCTGCCGCTGGTGCTCAGCCACGGCTGGCCGGACTCGTCCTGGCGGTACCAGAAGGTCATCGCGCTGCTCACCGATCCGGGTGCGCACGGTGCGGACCCCGCTGACGCCTTCGACGTGGTGGTGCCGGACATGCCGGGCTTCGGGGTACTCCGATCGTCCGGCCGGCGCACCGCTGGACTCCGTCGCGGTCGCCGGCCTGTGGGCTCGGCTCATGAGCAGCCTGGGGTACGAGCGGTTCGGCGCTGCCGGTGGCGACATGGGCAGTCACGTGAGCCGTTACCTCGCGCTCGACCACCCCGATCGGGTCGTCGCCGTGCACCGCATGGATGGCGGACTGCCGGTCTTCGCCGGCGACCCGGCCGAACTGACCCCGCAGGAGCGGGCGTGGTTCGAGGAGGTGGCGTCATGGAGCGCGTCCGAGGGCGCCTACGCCGCGATTCATCGCACGAAGCCCCAGACTGCCGCGTTCGGGCTCACCGACTCGCCGGTCGGGCTCGCCGCGTGGATCGTCGAGAAGCTGCGCGCCTGGAGCGACTGCGACGGCGACATCGAGCGGCGCTTCACCAAGGACGAGGTCCTCACGAATGTCACCGTCTACTGGCTGACCGCGACCATCGGCTCGTCGATGCGCATGTATCGCGCGAACGCCGCCATCCCGCCGGCCCAGCTGGCCCGCCGGGTCGAGGTGCCCTCCGGGTTCTCGCTGTTCGGCGGCGACGTCGTCCGTCCGCCGCGGGCGTGGCTGGAACGCAACACGAACCTGGTGCGTTTGACGGAGCCCCCGCGCGGCGGGCACTTCGCGCCGTTCGAGGAGCCGGAGCTCTACGCGCAGGAGCTGCGCGAGTTCTTCCGCCCGTACCGGAATCTCTGAGGGCCTTGATCATGGCGCTGTTCGTCCTGCTGTAGCGACGAATGCAGCGCCATGATCAAGGTTCACCCGCGGTCCTAGTGCGAATAGCTGCCGAGCGGGGTGGAGTTCCAAGCGTCGTCGATCGCGCGGTACTCCACGGTCTGCCCCGAGCGCAGCAGGACCGGCCGGGTGTACTCGGTCCAGGCCCCGCCGTCCACGCGGACGTGGATCACCGGGGTGGCGTCCGTGTCGTCGGCGGCCCGCAGCCGGACGACGGCGGCGCGCGCCTGCGACGGGGTGACCGAGATGGAGATCTCCGGCGCGGTGGTGTCGTCCGGCAGCGGGTAGCGCAGCAGCCGGGTGGCCCCGCCGACGAGGTAGAGGTCGCCGTAGCGGTCCTGGGCGAGCTCGTGCAGCCGGTCGGCCGGGTCGTCGCTGTCGCCGCCGTACAGGGTGGTGACCTCCTCGGTGATCTGGTCGATCACGACGAGCCGGTTCGCGGTGGAGGCGAACAGGCGGCCGTGGTCGAACAGCAACCGGTGGTCGTCGCCGTAGCGGTCGGCGTCGGCGTCGGGGTCGGTGCCCGGTGCGACGTCGATGGTGCGGATCGTCTCGCGGGACTCCAGGTCGAACTCGAAGACGGTGGAGTTCCCGGCGATGCCCCACAGGTGGCCGTCGGCGTCGAGGGCGAGGCCGGAGACCGTCGGCTCACCCGG
Organism: Jiangella gansuensis DSM 44835; assembly: GCF_000515395.1. Classification (NCBI taxonomy): domain Bacteria; kingdom Bacillati; phylum Actinomycetota; class Actinomycetes; order Jiangellales; family Jiangellaceae; genus Jiangella; species Jiangella gansuensis. Next base: position 1,968,970 of record NZ_KI911782.1, read on the forward strand.
CACCGGGGCGACCTCCCACAACGTCTGGCCGGTCGCCGGGTCCCAGGCGAACAACAGGCCTTCCTCCGTCACCGGGTCCACGCCGTAACCGCCCTGGATGGACGTGCCGCCGAGCAGGACGCCGTCGTGCTCGACGAGCGACACCGGAGTCTGATTCTCGATGACGTTGCGGAACACCTCGTGGGTGCCGGCGTCGGGCTGCCAGAGCGTGATGGCGCCGCCGTGCCGGCCGCCGGTCGGCACCGAGGCGACCGCGACGGTGCCGGGTTGCGACGTGAGCTCGACGAACGACTGCGGGCGGCTCTGCTCATCGCCGATCACCAGCGGATTGGCCGGGTTGCTGCCGCTCTGCCAGGGCTGCGACGGGTCGTAGTGGTACAGCGAGCCCTGCGGGTAGCGGCCGAAGACGAGGGTGTCGCCGAACGTGCCGAAGCCCTCGACCTGGCTGGTGCCGGTGAGCAGCTCGAAGCCGTCCCCGTCCGGGTTGTAGCGGCCCATGCCGGGCGGGCTGAGGTAGGCGCCGGTGTAGATGTTCCCGTCCGGCCCGGCGCCGAGGCTGATGATCTGGGCGCCGGCGCCGAGCAGCTGCGGGACCTGGTACGAGGACTTGCCGGTGGCCGGGTTGAAGGCGTAGGTGCGGCCCTCGTTCCAGTAGGTGAGCGCCAGCCACGGGCCGGTGCCGTCGCGGTCGATCCAGCCCCAGGACTCCGGCGCCGCGCCCGGCCGCCAGCTGGTGGCGGTGCGCTGGCGGGTGGTCAGGTCGTACCGGGTCACGGTGCCGCCGAGGCGCAGGTAGACGCTGTTGGGGTCGTCGGGGTGCGGCTGCGACACCCGCGCGCTGGCGTTCGTGAACCGGTCCACCCACTCACCGGTGTCGACGTTCAGCACGTGCATGTTCGCGGTGCTGACGAACAGCAGGTTGGCCCGCAGATCGAGCGCGGTGATGTTGTTGGCCGAGTGCCCCGCCGGCATCTCGATCTCGGTGAACTGACCGCCGGCCCGGTCGTACTCCAGCAGCCGGGCGTTCGACTCGGTGCCGACGTAGACGGTGTCGCCGGCCGGTTCGATCGACTTGATGTACTGCTCACCCTCGGCGGCCTGGCCGTGGTCGGTGATCTCGAGGGTGTCGGGGTCCATCGAGTACAGCCGGCCGCCCGGGTAGGTGCCGAACCAGACGGTGTTCTCGTGGTCGACGGCCATCGACCAGACCCGCTGGCCCTCGGGGGCGGGCCCGAGGTACTCGACCTCGGTGCCGCCCGGCACGTAGCGGTAGAGGTGGCTGATGTCGGAGGTGGCGAAGTAGATGGTGCCGTCGACGGGGGACTGGCCGAGCGTGCGCTGGCTGGAGTTGCCGTAGGGCACCCGGGTCTGCAGCACGTTCTCGTTGGTGCGCAGGTCGACAACGGTGAACTCCGCCGTCGTCGTCGGATTCCCGGACACCACGTAGTAACCCAGCGGCGTACCGTCCGGTGCTTCGCCGATCGCGGAGCTGAGTGTCTGGACCTTGTGCACCGGCTCGCCGAGGTCGACGACGGGGCTGTCGTCGGCCTCCGCGGCGTTCCCGGCCGATGTCCCGGCCATCACCATGGCCACTGCCGCCGCGGCGGCCATGACACGTGGAGCTCTCACCATGTCGATCCCCTCTGCGTCCTTGACGAATTTGGGAGCAGACCGAAATCTAGCGCCATGTCACGATTCGCGCGAGCCCCCGTCCGGACGGCGGAGACGATCAGTCGGCGCGGCGGCGCTCGAGGGTGACGGTGTCGTGCCAGACGCCGTCACGTTGGGCGATGCGTTCGCGGATGCCGACGGTGCGGTATCCGCCCTGGTGGTGCAGGGCGAGGCTGGCCCGGTTCTCGGTGAAGATCGAGGTCTGCAGCGTCCAGAGGCCGTCACTGTCGGCGGCGGTGACCTGCCGGTGCAACAGGGCCTTGCCGACGCCGCGGCCGCGGTAGTCCTGGTCGACGTAGATGGACGTCTCGCCGACGCCGCGATAGCACTCGCGGTCGGACACGGGGGAGACGGAGGTCCAGCCGACGACGTCGCCGTCGATCTCGGCGACCCAGCGGTGCCCGGGTAGCCAGCGCGCCGCGAGCCGGCTGCTGGGCGGCACGGAGGTCTCGAAGGTGGCGAGGCCGGTGGCGATGCCGTCGCCGTAGATGCGCCGCACGGCCGGCCAGTCCTCCTCGCGCAGCTCCCGGATCGTGACGTCGGCCGGCACGTCGTCGGGGCAGGAGGGCCGCGTCGCGCCGGTGACACCCATGACGACGTCGGCCATGTGCGGCAGCCCCGTGCAGCACGCTTCGTTGACGGTGACCCTGGTACTGGTGCCCACCCGTTCGACGTGGACGAACCCGACGTCGGCGAGCTTGCGGACGTGGTGGGAGCAGGTGGACTGGCTGACGCCGAGCAGCCCGGCGAGCTCACCGACGGTCATGCCTCCGGCCGCGGTGGCCACGGCGTGCAGGACGCGGACGCGGGTCGGGTCGGCCAGGCAGGCGAAGCACTCGGCGTAGTCCGCGGCGGCCCCGGCCTGGAGCAGCTGCGGCGGGGCGGCGGTGGTCGTCATGCCGGGAGTTTATCGATCGTTGTCGATGGTTGTCAGCGTCGGAGGCGGCGGATATGGTCGGCTCGGCAAGCATCGACAGGTATCGATGAAGGAGATCCGGTCATGACGTACCCGGTCGTGGTGGTCGGCGCAGGCCCGATAGGGCTCGCGGCGGCGGCCGAGCTGGTGGAGCGCGAGGTCGACGTCGTGGTGTTGGAGCAGGGCGACGCCGCCGGCCGCGCGGTCTCGGAATGGGGACACGTGCGGTTGTTCTCGCCGTGGCGGGAGCTGGTGGCGCCGGCGGCTGCTCGCCTGCTGGAGCGGGCCGGGTGGGCCCGTCCCGCGGCGGACCGGTACCCCACCGGCGCGGAGTGGGCCAGCCAGTACCTCCGGCCGCTGGCCGCGGCTCTGGGGGAGCGGGTGCGGTTCGGTGCCGAGGTCGTCGGCGTGGCCCGCCGCGGCCGCGACCGGGTGGTTGACGCCGGCCGCGACACCGAGCCGCTGACCGTTCACCTGCGGCTGTCCGACGGGCGCGAGGTGCGGGTGCTCGCCCGCGGCGTGGTCGACGCGTCGGGCACCTGGGGCTCTCCCAACCCCATCGGCGGCGACGGGCTGCCCGCGCTCGGCGAGGCGGCGGCCGCCGGGACGGGGCGGTTGAGCTACCGCGGCCCCGACCTGTCGCTCCCCGAGGTGCGGGGGCGCTTCGCCGGCCGCCACGTCGTCGTCGCCGGTAGCGGCCACTCCGCCCAGACCGCTCTCGTCGCGTTGGCGCGGCTGGCGGAGGAGGTCGACGGCACCACGGTGACCTGGGTGGTGCGCCGGGGCAGCGTCGGCGACACCTTCGGTGGGGGCGACGCCGACCAGCTGCCCGCCCGTGGCGCGCTGGGGCAGCGGGCCCGGCAGGCTGTCGAGGCCGGCCGGGTGCGGGTGGTGACCGGCTTCCGCACCGAGGCCGTCGAGCCGCTGCCCGGCGGCCGGCTGCGGTTGACGTCCGTGGACGGGCACACCGTCGACGACGTCGACCGGGTGGTCGTGCTGACCGGGATGCGCCCGGACCTGTCCTGGCTCTCCGAGCTGCGGCTCGAGCTCGACGCCACCTTGCAGGCACCGGTGAAGCTGGCTCCCATGATCGACCCGAACGTCCACTCCTGCGGCAGCGTCGCGCCGCATGGCGTGGCCGAGCTCGCCCACCCCGAACCAGGCGTCTACCTGGCCGGGATGAAGAGCTACGGCCGGGCGCCGACGTTCCTGGCGTTGGCCGGCTACGAGCAGGTCAGGAGCATCGCCGCGGACCTGGCCGGGGACCGCGCCGCTGCCCGGCGGGTGGAGCTGACGCTGCCGGAATCCGGCGTCTGCGGCGGCTCCGGAGACTACGACGGCGACGGCGGCGGGTGCTGCGGGACCCCGGCCGGCCCGGAGATCCTCACGCTCGACCCACCGGCGCGTCGATAGAGTCGACGCCATGGTCGACAGCAACTCCGACGAGCGGCGTGCCCTGCAACGCGTCTCCGACGCCGACCGGGAGAGCGTGGCCGAGCGGGTCCGCGCCGCCGCGTCGGACGGGCGGCTCGGCCTGGACGAACTGGACGAGCGGCTCGGCGCGGCCCTCGCGGCGCGCACCCACGGCGAGTTGAGCGCCGTCGTCGCCGACCTCGGTGACGACGACACCAGTGCGCCGGTCGCGAAGCGCGACCCGGAGGTCATCTCGGCCCAGGGTTCGAACGTGGAACGAGTCGGCCGCTGGGTGGTGCCCGAACGCCTGACGGTGCCGGTCTCGATGTCGTCGGTCGTGCTGGATTTCATGGAGGCGACCTTCACCGGCCGGGAATGTCACGTGACGGTCGACCTGTCGGCTGCCAGCCTGAACATCGTGGTGCCCGACGACATCGCCGTCGAGGTGAACGCCGAACCGTCGATGTCCAGCGTCAACCTTCGGCGTCACGATCACCCGGTGTCGCCGCGCGTGGTGGTGCGTGTCGACGGCGAGCTCAGCGCCAGCAGCATGAACGTCTCCGGGCCGGGCTGGTGGCGGCGCCGGAAGCTGCGCAAGGCGGCGAAGCGCGCGCGGTGACATCCGGCCGGCGGGTGTCAGGCCGGCAGCTCGATCATCATGACGGGGTCGGACGTGGGCTCGGACGACCCACCATCCGGCTCGATCGTGATGCCCATTCGCTCCACGCCGGCCAGCCCGCGCGCCGTCACCGGTCCGACGTGGCCGTCCGGCGGACTGCCCAGGACACCGGCCGACACCACCACACCGTCTTCGTGCATGAGCCAGAGCTGGTAGGTGTGGTCTTCCGGCGCCGGAGCCATGCCGTCGCCGACGAAGACGGCGAGGTCCAGCGACCGGGCCACCAGGACGGTGCCCCGGCTCCCGCCGTCGCCGACACGCACCATCTCCATGTCCTCGGCCTCGACCAGCTGACGCATCTGTGCGCCGATCTGCTCGGAGCGGTCGAGCTCGTCCTGAACGGTGTCCAGCCGCACCCCCAGCGCGACGATGCCGGCGAGCAGGGCCGCCACCAGCCCGGTGGCCACCTTCGGCCACCAGCGGCGGATCGCGCTGACGTTGCCGTCGTCAGGAAGGAGGGCGCCGGGCCGGGCGTCGCCGTTGAGCGCGCCGTCGCTCCGGCCGGCGGCCTGCTCGACCGGCGGGAGCGGCCGCACCTGCGCGATGCGGGACATGACGTCCTGGCGCATCCGGGCCGGTGGTACGACGGCAGCGGCCGAGCCGAGCCGGGCGGCGGTTTCGCGCAGCTCCGCGACCTCGGTGCGGCAGTCCGGGCAACGGTCCAGGTGTGCCTCGAACCGTCGCGCCTCCTCCGGGGGCAAGGCGTGTACGGCGTACGGCGCAGCCAGCGTGTGGATGTCGGCGTCCTCGTGCCTGGTCATCGACCCGCCCCCATGCAGTCGCGCAAGCGGATCAGGCCGTCGCGCAGCCGTGTCTTGACGGTGCCTAGCGGGGTTCGCAGCAGCTGCGCGACCTCGCTGTAGGTGTAGCCGTCGTAATACGCGAGCGACACGGACTCGCGCTGCAGCTCGGTCAGCGACTGCAGGCAGCGGCGGACCTGCTCACGCTCCACGGTCGACTCGACCTCGTCGGCAACCTGGTCGTACGGCCGGTCGTCGTCGCGGCGGGCCACGCGCTCCTCGCGGTCGCTCTCGGCCTGGGCGTGCCGGACCCGGTCGACGGCGCGCCGGTGCGCGATGGTCATGATCCAGCCGCGGGCGCTGCCCCGCTCGGGCGAGTACCGCGCCGAGGTCCGCCAGATCTCCACCAGGACGTCCTGTGCGACCTCTTCGGCCTGGGCGCGGTTGCGGATGACCGTGGTCGCCACCCCGAGCACCGGCCCGGCCATGCTGTCGTAGACCTGCTCGAACGCCGCAGTGTCGCCGCGCGCACAGCGGCCGAGGAGCTGTTCGAGCCGATCAGCCGGCCCGGGTTCCGGCTGTCCGGCCGGCACCGATCGCAACGTCACCATGCAGCGCCCTCCGCTGTCCGCACCCTCATCGTCTCACCCGGAGGTGTCGCCCCCGGCTGTCCTGAGTTCGTCGCCGTCGCCGATCCGGATTGGTCCAGCCTCAGATGTCGATCAGCGGGTCCGGGTAGTCCAGCGCTTCGCGCCGGGCGGCGGGTAGCGTCCACGGCGTGTGCACGGCGGCGCCTTCGACGCCGGCCAGTTCGGGGACGTACCGCCGGACGTAGCCGCCGTCCGGGTCGAACCGCTTGGCCTGCCGCAGCGGGTTCAGCACCCGGTTGGGGCGGGTGTCGTTGCCGGTGCCGGCCACCCACTGCCAATTGCCGGCGTTGTTGGCGATGTCGCCGTCGACCAGCCAGTGGAAGAAATGTGCGGCACCAGAGCGCCAGTCGATGCGCAGGTTCTTGGTCAGGAACGACGCCGTCACCAGCCGGGCCCGGTTGTGCATCCATCCCTCCCGCAGCAGCTGACGCATCCCGGCGTCCACGATCGGCACCCCGGTCTGGCCGCGCCGCCAGGCCTCGAGCGCACCGGCGTCGTCACGCCAGGCGATGTCCCTGTCGCGGTAATCGCGGCGGGCGATGGCGGGGAAGTCGGCCGTCACCTGGTGGTGGAAGTCGCGCCAGGCGAGCTGGCGCACCTGGCCGGGGGAGCACTGGGCCAGCCGGTTCGCCACCTCCAGCGGCGAGACGCAGCCGAAGTGCAGGTACGGACTGAGCCGGGAGGTGCGGTCACCGGCCAGGTCGTCGAGGTCGGGCTCGCCGTCCCCGGCGCGGCGCACCGCGGCGTCGAGCAGGCGCCGGCCAGCCGTCTCGCCGCCTGCCGGCAGCTCCGGCGAGGCGTCGCCGTCCACCAGCTCCGACGGAGACGGCAGCCGGCCGACCTGGTCCAGCGCGCCGGTGCTGATCGCGCCCGGCGCGCTCAGCTGGTCGCGCCACCTCGCGGCATCCCAGGCTCGCCAGTACGGCGTGAACACCCGGTAGTGTCCGCCGCCCGCCGGGACGAGCTCGCCCGGCGGCACGACCGTGACGCCCGGATAGGCGCGGAAACGCACCCGTTCGGCCGCGCAGGCCGCGGCCAGCGCGCGCTCCCGGCGCCGGGCGTACCCGACGTCGGCGCTGCACACCACCGCCGTCGCCGCTGTCTCCCGGACCACCGCCAGCGTCTCCTCGACCACGTCGCCACGGCGCAGCACCAGGTCACCGCCACACTCGCGCAACGCTTCCCGCAGCTCGGCCAGCGCGCCGGCCAGGAACGCGGCCCGGTTCGGCGCGGCGAACGGGCCGGCCAGGATCGCGTCGTCCAGCACGAACAGCGGCACCACCCGGTCGGCGTGCTCGCAGGCGGCCGCGAGGGCCGGGTGATCGTGGACCCGAAGGTCGCGGGTGAACAGCACCACGGCCGCCCGGGTGTCTCGATCGCTCACGTGGGGGTCCTCCTCGTCGACGGTCCCGGTACCCGAAGGGGTTCGCAGCCAACGCCGCCGCGGATGGGGTAAGGCCACCACATGCGCGTCCTCGTGGCCGGGGCAACCGGCTATCTCGGCAGCCGGCTCGTGCCGCGGCTGCTCGCCGGGCACACCGTGCGCTGCCTGGCGCGCGACCCCGGCAAGCTGCGCGACGTTCCATGGGCGCCCGATGTGGAGGTCGTCCGGGGCGACGTCCTGGATCGCGACGGCGTGCGGCGGGCGGCCGAAGCCGTCGACGTCCTGTACTACCTGGTGCACTCGATGAATACCCGCGGCTTCGCGGACCTCGACCGGCGGGCCGCTGAGTCGGTCGCGGCCGCCGCCGGCGACGCGGGACTGCGGCGCGTCGTCTACCTCGGCGGGCTGCACCCGGCCGGTGGCCAGGGGCTCTCGGCCCACCTGGCATCGCGGGCCGAGGTCGGGCGCATCTTCCTCGACGGTCCGGTGCCGGCGATCGTGCTGCAAGCCGGCGTGGTCATCGGGTCCGGGTCGGCGAGCTTCGAGATGCTGCGCTACCTGACCGAACGCCTGCCGGTCAGCGTGACGCCGCGGTGGGTGCACACCCGGACCCAGCCGATCGCGGTGCGCGACGTGCTCGCGTACCTCGTCGCGGCCGCGGACCTCCCGGGAGCGCCGAACCGGACGTTCGACATCGGCGGCCCGGACGTGCTGACGTACGCGGACATGATGCGCGGGTATGCCCGGGTGGCCGGTCTGCCGCGCCGGGTGATCGTGCCTGTGCCGCTGCTGACGCCCCGGCTGTCCGGGCAGTGGGTGAATCTCGTGACGCCGGTGCCGCGGTCGATCGCGATGCCGCTCATCGAATCGCTCGAGCACGAGGCCGTCTGCACCGAGGACGACCTGCGCGCGCTCCTGCCCACTCCGGCGACACCGACGCCGTACGAGCGGGCGGTCGAGTTGGCGCTGTTGCGCATCCGCGACGCCGACGTCGAGAGTCACTGGTCGGCGGCGTCGGCTGCCGGCGCGCCGGCGGACCCGCTGCCCACCGACCCCGCGTGGTCCGGTGGATCGGTCCGCACCGACGAGCGGTCAGTGCGATGCGACGTCCCGCCGCAGCGGCTGTGGGAGGTGGTGGAGGGCATCGGCGGCGAGCACGGGTGGTACTCGTTCCCGCTGGCCTGGGCGGTGCGCGGGTGGCTGGACCGGCTCGCCGGCGGCGTGGGACTGCGGCGCGGCCGCCGGCACCCGGCGCGGCTGCAGCTCGGCGACGCCCTGGACTGGTGGCGGGTCGAGGAGCTCGACCGCGGCCGGAGGTTGCGGTTGCGCGCGGAGATGAAGGTGCCGGGACGGGCCTGGCTGGAGATCACCGTGACCCCGGACGGAGCCGGGTCGCTCTACCGGCAGCGCGCCGTCTTCGTACCCCACGGATTGGCCGGCCAACTGTACTGGTGGGCGGTGTGGCCGTTCCACGGGATCGTCTTCGGCGGTATGGCCCGCAACATCACCGGCGCCGCTCGCGATTCGCAGTGATCGAAGGTTCCCGGTCGCCACCGCCGAAGTCAGGCGGCGCCGCTAGCCGTCGCCTGCGCCGCGGCCGCCGAGCCGCCGCGACGGCCACCACACCCGCGACCCGAGGTCGTAGGCCAGTGCCGGCACCAGCAGTGAGCGCACCACGAACGTGTCCAGCAGCACGCCGAACGCGACCAGGAACGCGATCTGCGCCAGGAACAGGATCGGGATGACCGCCAGTGCCGAGAACGTCGCCGCCAGGACCAGGCCCGCGGAGGTGATGACGCCGCCGGTGACGGCCAGGCCGCGCAGCACCCCGGGCCGGGTGCCCAGCTCGAGCGACTCCTCCCGCACCCGGCTCATCAGGAAGATGTTGTAGTCGATGCCGAGCGCCACCAGGAACACGAACGCGAACAGCGGCACGCCCGGGTCGGCGCCCGGCCAGCCGAGGACCTGGTCGAAGACGAGTGCCGCCACGCCGAGTGTCGCACCGAAACTCAGTACGACCGTCAGGACCAGCAGCACCGGCGCCAGCACCGAGCGCAGCAGCACGATCAGCACCAGCAGGATGACCACGAGCACGATCGGGATGATGACGGTGCGGTCCCGGGCGGAGATCTCGTTGCTGTCCAGCAGTTCCGCGGTTCGGCCGCCGACCAGGACGTCGGAGCTCACATCGTCCAGGGCGGTGCGCAGTTCGCGGACGGTGCCGATCGCGGCGTCGCCGTCGGCGGCGTCGGTGAGGGTCGCCTCGATGATCACCCGGTCGTCCGGAGTGTCGGCGGGTGCGGCATCGCTGATGCCGTTCGTTGCGGTGACGATCCCGACCACCGCCTCCGTGTCGGCGGCGTCGGCGACCACCACCACCGGCGAACCGGACCCGCCGGGATAGTGCCGGCTCAGCGCCTCCTGGCCGGCCACCGCCTCGACCCGGTCGAGGAAGAGGTCGGTCTCGGACACCCCGTCGGCCTCGAACATCGGCACCAGCGCGGCCAGTGCGGCGAGCGCCACGGTGACGCCGACCCAGATCGGTCGCGGCCGCCGGGCCACCAGCCGGGCCACCCCACCCCACAGGCCGCGCCGGGCTTCCGGCGCCTCGTCCTCGACAGAGCCGCGACCCGGGCGAGCCGGCCGGAACGGCCAGAACGCCGCCCGGCCGAGCAGCGCCAGCACCGCGGGCAGGAACGTCAGAGCCACCAGCAGCGAGGCACCGATGCCCAGCGCCGCGACCGGACCGAGGCTGCGGTTGGAGTTGAGGTCGGAGAGCAGCAGGCAGAGCACCCCGGCGATGACCGTGCCACCGGAGGCGAGGATCGGCCCGGCGGCCCGGCGCAGCGCCGTCGCCATCGCGGCGAAGCGGTCGTCCTGCTGGCTGAGCTGCTCGCGGTAGCGGGCCACCAACAGCAGCGCGTAGTCGGTCGCGGCGCCGACCACGAGAATCGACATGATGCCCTGACTCTGCCCGTTCAGCGTGAGGGTGCCGGCGTCGGCGAGCTGATAGACCGCCCAGGCCGCGAGGCCGAGCCCGAACAGCGCCGACAGCAGCACCACGATCGGCAGCACCGGGCTGCGGTAGACCACCAGCAGGATCACCAGCACTACGGACAGCGCCACCACCAGCAGGACGCCGTCGATGCCGCTGAAGGCCGACCCCAGGTCCGCCGCGAAGCCGGCCGGGCCGGTCACGTACACCGCTCCGCCTCCGATGCCGGCGACGGCGCCGCGGGTCTCCTCGACTACGGCGTCGACCTCGGGCCCGCCGTCGGTGCCGATCGGAACGAAGGCGGTCAACGCCTCGCCGTCCTCGGCCGGGATCGGCGGACTGACCTCGCCGGCGACCCCGGGCAGCTCGGCGACCGCGGCCAGCTGGGCGGCCGCGTCGGACGTCGTGGCGGCCGCCGTGGCGTCGACGTCCTCCCAGATCACGACCGCCGGAATGGTGTCGTCGTCGCTACTCGCGGCGCGGGCCTCGGCAACCTCGGTGGATTCCGCGCTGGACGGCAGGAAGGCCGCGTTGTCGTTCTCGGAGACCTCCGAGAGCTTGCCCGCGAACGGCCCGCCGACGGACCCCACCGTCAGCCAGACGATCACGAGCGCGGCTGGGAGAAGCCAACGCCACCGCGTGGCGGATAGGGACATGGATGCAACTCCTATCGGCCGGATGGTGCGGGAAATGGCGACGGCCGCGCGGATCCGGTTCCGTGCCCGACGACCGTACCCGGGGCTGTGCGTGGTCTGCGACGATGGCGGCATGGTGTCGGTCGAGGTGGTCCGCGGTGACATCACCGCAGAGAACGTGGACGCGATCGTGAACGCCGCCAACTCGTCGCTGCGCGGCGGGGGCGGCGTCGACGGGGCCATTCACCGGGCCGCGGGGCCGCGGCTGGCCGAGGCCGGTGGCGCGCTGGCGCCGTGCCCGCCGGGTGCGGCGGTGGCCACCCCGGCCTTCGATCTCGACCCGCCGATCCGCCACGTCATCCACACCGTCGGCCCGGTCTGGCACGGCGGGACCCGCGGCGAGCCCGAACTCCTGGCCTCCTGCTACCGCGCCAGCCTGCGCGTGGCCGACGAACTCGGTGCCCGCAGCGTCGCCTTCCCGGCCATCTCCACCGGCGTCTACGGCTACCCGCCGGATGCGGCCGCCCGGATCGCCGTCGACACAGTCCTGACCACCCCCACCGAGGTGGAACGGGTCCGCCTGGTCGCCTTCGGTGCCGATACCTACGAGCTCCTGAGCGCCGCCCTGCGGTCCCGGACCGAGTGAGCACCACCTGGAGCGGCGTGAGAAGGTGGCGGGCGTGCTGACAGGGCGGCGACCGTTCGGACGTGGTGGACTCTCCGTCGGGCCGGTCGGCTACGGCGTCGCCGCGCTCGGCAACCTGTACCAGGCGCTGCCCGACGACGTGTGGCCGCGCTGTGTGCCGGCCGCGTGGGATGCCGGCGTGCGGTACTTCGACGTTGCGCCGCACTACGGGCTCGGGCTGGCCGAGGAACGGCTCGGGCAGGCTCTGGCCGGGCGGCCCCGGGACGAGCTGATCGTGTCGTCTAAGGTGGGCCGGCTCCTCGTGCCCAACGAGGATTACGCCGGCGAGCGCGACCCGGGCATGTTCGACGTACCCGCCACGCTGCGCCGGGTGCGCGACTACTCCCGCGACGGGGTGTTGCGTTCGCTCGAGAACACCCTGCGCCGCACCGGCCTCGACCGCATCGACGTGCTGTTCGTCCACGACCCCGACGACCACGAGCGCGAAGCCCTCGACGGTGCGTTCCCGGCATTGGAGGAGCTGCGCTCGCAGGACGTCATCCGCTCCTACGGTGCCGGCATGAACCAGTCGGCCATGCTGGCGCGGTTCGTCCGCGAGACGGATCTCGACATCGTCATGGTGGCGGGGCGCTACACGCTGCTCGACCAGAGCGCCCTGGACGACCTGCTGCCGTTGGCGGCCGAACGCGGCGTCTCCGTGGCCGCGGCCGGAGTGTTCAACTCCGGGCTGCTGGCCACGCCGCGGCCGGGGCCGGTCGCGCGCTACGACTACGCCCAGGCGTCGGCCGCGCTGGTGGAGCGGGCGCACCGCATCGCCGACATCGCCGAACGCCACGGCGCGACGCTTCCTGTGCTGGCGGCCCAGTTTCCGCTGGCACACCCGGCGGTCGCCACCGTCGTGCTCGGTGCCGACTCGCCGGAGCAGATCGTCAGCAACGCCGCCCTGGTCTCGGAGCCGCTCGACCCGCTGGTGTGGGCCGAACTGGCCGACGCGGGCCTGCTGCGCGCCGACGCACCGACCGCCGACTCCGTCACCGAAAGGATGGGATAGCCGATGCGAGTCGCCCTGCACTCCGTGCTGCGTCCGGGAGCCCGGCAAGACTACGAACGCGAGCACGACCGGATCCCGGCCGACCTCGTCGAGACGTTCGCCCGGATCGGTATCCACGACTGGACCATCTGGCGCAGCGGCGACCATCTGTTCCACCTCGTGGAGTGCGACGACTTCGACGCGGCGATGCGGGCGCTGGAGGACGACCCGGCGAACGCCCGCTGGCAGGCGCACATCGGACGGTTCGTCGACCGCTTCCTCTCCGCCGACGACGGTGACGGTGATGGCGGCGGTGCGCCAACGCCGATCCGGCCGGTCTGGGACCTGGGCGCGCAGCGCAGCGCCGGCAGCGCCCCCACGGAGCGCTGACCGACGCGGCACGGCGGGGGTCAGGCGAGTCACATCACATCGGCGGCATGAGCACGCCGTCGATCAGGTACACGGTCGCGTTGGCGGTGGTGACGCCGCCGCAGACGACACTGGCGTCGTTGACGGTCATCGCGTCCGGCGTCCCGGAGACGGTCACGGTGCCGCCCTGCACGGTGGTCTGCTCGCCGACAACCTGGTCCGGCGAGAGCTGACCAGGCACGACGTGATACGTCAGCACCGTCGTGAGCAGGCCGGCATCCGAGGCCAGTGTGTCCAGCGTCGCCTGATCGACCGCGGCGAACGCGTCGTCCACCGGGGCGAAGACGGTGAACTCGTCGCCGTTCAGGGTGTCGACGAGGTTCACCTCCGGGTTGAGCTGCCCGGTCACCGCGGCGGTCAGCGTGGTCAGGATCGGGTTGTTCGACGCGGCCACGGCGACCGGGTCGTCGGACATGCCCTCGACCGAGCCCTCGCCTTCCGGGACCGTCGAGGCGTAGTCGGCGCAGCCGGGGCCGACCGGGCCGGCCATCGCGTCGTCGGCCGGCGCGGTCTCGTCATCGGTGCTGTCGTCCTCGGGCGCCGCCGCGGCGGCGTCGTCGCCGGTGGCAGTGGAGTCGTCACCGTCGTCGCCACAGGCGGACAGGCCGAGGGCCAGGGCCGCAATGCTCGCGACGATCATGGGCGTGCGGGTCCGGCGGGTCAGGAGCTTCATGATGGTTCCCTCTCGATCACGGTCGATGTCGTGCACGGATGGTCGGGTCGTCGTCGGCGGAGGTCTGGTCAGCTCACGCGCACCACCACCGAATGCCAGCCGCTGGAGCCGTCCGGGAACGGCGGCGCCTGCTCGTCCGTCTGCAGGTCGCCCGTGCCGTCGGTGGCGCGGACGCGCAGCGTGTGGTTGCCCGGCTCGGCGTCCCACTCCCAGAACCACTGCCGCCACGTGTCGATCGAGGCTTCTGCGGCGAGCTCGGCGCGTTGCCAGTCGCCGTCGTCGACCCGCACCTCGACGGTTCTGACGCCCCGGTGCTGCGCCCACGCGACGCCGGCGACGACGTTCCGCCCGGATGGGAGATCGGCGAACGAGCCGGGTACGTCGATGCGCGACGCCGTCTTGATCGGCGCCCGATCGGCCCAGCCGCGGTCGGTCCAGTAGGCCGTCGCCCGATCGAACCGGGTGACTTCCAGGTCGGTCACCCACTTGGTGGCCGAGACGTAGCCGTACAGGCCGGGCACGACGAGCCGGGCAGGAAAGCCGTGCTCGAGCGGCAGCGGCTCGCCGTTCATGCCGATGGCCAGTATCGCGTCGCGGCCGTCGGTCAGGACGTCGAGCGGTGTGCTCGCGGTGAAACCGTCGACACTGGTGGACAGCAGCATGTCCGCGTCTCGGGCCGGGCCGGCCAGGGCCAGCAGGTCCGCCAGCGGGTAACCCAGCCAGACGGCATTGCCGGCGAGCTCGCCGCCGACCTCGTTCGACACGCAGGTGAGGGTGATCATCCGCTCGACCAGGTCGAGCCCGAGGACGTCGTCGAAGCCCAGGTCTACCTCGCGCTCGACCATGCCGTGGATGCGCAGCCGCCAGCCCGCCGGGTCGACCTTCGGGACGTCGAGCGCGGTGTCGACGCGGTAGAAGCCGGCGTTGGGTGTGCGGAACTCCGTGATCCCGTCGACATCGAGGGACACCGCGTCGGGCACCGCCGGCACCGGGTCGGCTGGCGCCGGCAGCCGCAGGGCATCGCGGGCCTCCCGCACCTCCTGCAGGGACGAGCCGAACCGACGCCCGCCGGCCGCCGTGAGCACCGCGAGCCCGGCGGCAGCCACCGTGAGCACCACGAACTGGCGGCGCCGCAGCCGCGCATCGGCCGCGGCGTCGAGCTCGTCCGGAGTGGACGCCATCGCCGGGTCCACGTCCGTGCGGCGCAGCCGGCCTACTAGCAGGGTGAGCGTCGCCGCGCCGGCCACGACCCCGAGCAGCGCCGGCAGCACGTACCCGGCCTGCGCGCCCGGCCGGTTCAGCGCCGCGGCGATCGCGACCGCTCCGAGCAGCGCCAGCAGTCCGACACCGGCCCGGCGCCTCCACAGCTCCAGCAGCCCACCGGCCATGGACGCCGCAGCCAGCACGGCACCCATGCCGATCAGCAGCACCAGCTTGTCGTCCTCGCCGAAGGTGCGGATGGCGAAGCTCTTCAGCCACTCCGGCGTCAGGTCGACGAAGGTGTTCCCGACGGCGAGGAACGGCGCCGCAGGCGGATCGACCGCGGCCGCGACCAGCTCACCGACTCCGAGGGTGAGTCCACCGGCCACTAGCCCGGCCAGTGCGGCCAGCCCCCGGGTACTCCACCGATGCGTTGTCGCGGTCATGCACGGTGTTCGTCGCGGATGGGCAGCCGGATTGGTCGGACCGTCAGATCATCCGTTCGACCGGTCCCGGCTGAGTAGTTCGAGTCCTCCCGGTCTCAGTCAGATACAGCCGCCCGGAACGGGCTGAGCGACGCCGTCTTGGCGGACATAGCAGGCGACCAGCCGTGGCACCGTCGGCGTCGGCGAGCGGCGGCCGGCCCGGACCAGCTCGTCTGCGTCGGCGGTGACGCCATGGTGGCCGAGGCAGTGGCCGGTGTCCGCGCCGGGCTGAGCGACGCGGCGGCAGCGACGGCTGCTGCGTGCAGGGCCCGCTGCGCTGAAAGCGGTGATGATGGACCGGCAGCTCAGGCGGTGGGACGGTGCTCGATCGTCGGGCATGGCGCTCCTCGTTGTCGCGGTGCTGCCGTGGGGGTCGGTGTCAGGGGTTCCGTGCGGAGTGCCTCTCGCTGTTCCGAAGGCGGACGAGAAGCGCTTTTGACCGCCACAGAGGCGCACGAGTCCGCCGGTCTCGGGTGCTGTCAGGTTCAGAAGGGTGGGGGTTCGGGTGGGGCTTGCGTTCCGGCGACGGGGCCGACGGCCTCGGGTTCGGCGGGGTAGGTGAAGCCGGCGGGGGTGGTCCAGGATCTGGTGCCGTCGCTGTGGGTGTGGATGGTGTGCCCGTGATGTGTCCGGTCGAGGTGATGGGTGCGGTGCAGGAGCCAGGTGTTGGCCGCGCCGGTGGTGCCGCCCTGGTGATACGGGATCACGTGGTCGATGTCGGTGTCGGTGCCGGGTCGGGCGCAGGTGGGGAAGCGGCAGGTGGTGTCGCGGGCGACGACGAACGCGGCCAGCGCGGCCGGCGGGGCATAGGTGGTGTGTCCGTATTCGAGGGCTTCGCCGGTCGCGGGGTCGGTGAGTAGGCGGCGAAGGGTGGCGTCGGCGGCGATGCGGCGGGCGGTGGTGGCGGTGATGGGGCCGTAGCCGTGGAGGTGGCCGGGTTGGTCGTCTGCGCCTGCGAGTGCGGTGATGGGGACCGTGACCAGGACGGTGGCGGCTCGGCCGCGTCGTTTTCCCAGCCGGAGCACGCTGTCGCTGTGAGCGTTCTGGGGGCCGTGAGCCGCGCTGGAGCGGTGGTCGTCGTGGCTGCCGCGCGTGTCGGCGTGGCTGGTAGTGCCGCTGTCGTTGGTGTCGTTGTGGCTGTTGTCGTCGTTGCTGGTGTCGGTGGTGTCGGTGGTGCCGGTGGGGCTTGCGCAGGTGGGGTGGCAGCAGCCGAGGTGGCCGAGGGTGAGGGCGGTCCAGCCCAGGCCGGTGAGGGTGTCGAAGCGGAGTTGGTCCAGGGTGCGCCGGTCGCCGTGTTTGCGGGCGCGGGTG
>NZ_KI911782.1:1985926-2168505 GCF_000515395.1 Jiangella gansuensis DSM 44835
GGCTGCCGCGCGTGTCGGCGTGGCTGGTGCCGCAGCTGTCGCTGGTGCCAGCGTGATTGCCGCCGGTGCCGGTGCCGTCGCGGGGGCTTGTGCAGGTGGGGTGGCAGCAGCCGAGGTGGCCGAGGGTGAGGGCGGTCCAGCCCAGGCCGGTGAGGGTGTCGAAGCGGAGTTGGTCCAGGGTGCGCCGGTCGCCGTGTTTGCGGGCGCGGGTGCGGGCGTGGTGGGCGGCGGCGTCGATGGCGGTCCAGAGGGCGGTGAGGTCTTCGGCGGGCCCGTAGAGGTAGAGCTGGGCCATGCCGTCGTCTCCGCCCGGCGATGCGGGCTCGGGTCGCTGGACCCGGCGCCGGTCGGTGGCGTCGCGGTGGCGTTGTTCGGCGCCGGTGGGGTCGGCGGCGATGACCGCGCGGCGTAGGGCGGTGTCGAGGGCGGTGCGGGTTTTGTGTTCGGCGACGGGGAGGACGGCGGCTTCGACGCTGCGGCGGGTGTCGGGGTTGGGCAGGCAGCGGGTGCGCTCGGTGATCAGTCGCGCCTTGTCCGCGTCGATCCGTCCGGCGGTCAGCGCGTCCAGGGTGGCGGGCAGTTCCTCGGTCAGCTCGACCGCGGTGGCGACGCGGTGGGCAGCGCGTCCGGGGGACCAGGCCAGGGTGAGGGAGACCTCGCTGCCGGCGGCTTGCACGGCGCGGTGCTCGTGCGTTCCCCCGGCGGTGTCGGGGTAGGTGCAGTGCTGGTATTCGGGTTGGGCGGCCAGCGCGGCGAACACGGCGAGCTGGCGGGCCTCGGTGTGGGCTTTGAGGCGTTCCCAGGCTTGCGCGAGCAGGATCAGGTCGCGCGCGGACAGCTTGGCGGGATCGATGCCGGCCAGCGCCACGGCCAGCTCTGGCCCGGGCGACAGACACGCCAGCCGGGCCACCTCGTCGCCGTCGCCGAGGTTGCTGTCGTCGCCATGGTTGTCTTCGTGGCTCGCGGGTGTTTGGACGGACACGGCGGCTCACCCCACTCGTTGCGGATCGGTCGTGGAAGCGCTCGACGTGTGAGCGCGCCACCCGCATTGACCGACCGGCTGGGGCGGACGACCACCTCACCACCCGGTGGGTGACCGTGAAAAGACCTGACATCCCGCGAGGGACGCCCGTCTCAAACAGCTGACGCCAATATATCGAACCTCCGTTCGAAGCGCAATGCGACGGTCATCGACCTGAAACTGCTGGCGCCGGCCACCAGGCATCAGGCGGACGATGGCCATCAGTGCCGCTGGTCGGGCGGCGAAACTGGATCGATACGTCGGACGAGGGTCATCGGGCCCAACCGTCAATCGGCGCGGCCACCGTCCACCAGGTGAGCGACGGCCGTCAGCACCGCCGGCCAGGCGGCCGAGGCCGGATCGATGAGCGCGAAGTGCTCGACGCCGGGAAGCTCCACCAGCCGGGTGCGGGGCCCAGCCGCCGTGGCGTACCGGCGGCTGAACGCGTGCGGGACCTGGCGGTCGGCGGTGCCGTGCACGAGCACCGTCGGCACGCCGACCGGGGTGAGGCGCAGCGGGTCGGCGACGGCGTAGCGTTCCGGCTGGTCGACGGGCCCGCCACCGATCAGCGTGCGGGCGGCGCCGTCGTCGAGGTCGAGCTCGGCCGCTGTGGTGAGGTCGAGCACCCCGGCCAGCGACACCACCCCCGCCACCGCCGGTGCCGGCGCCGGCAGCCGCCACGGCGAGCCCGCGGGCAGCCGGTGCCGCGAGGCGGCCCACACCGCAAGGTGCCCACCCGCCGAATGCCCCACCAGCACCGCCCGCGGCGGCGCCGAACCAGCCGGGCGGCCGGAGCGCCGCGCGGCCGCACCGACCTGCCCCGGCACGGTGTCGACCGCCAGCGCCACGTCGTCGAAGGTGGCCGGCCAGCCGCCGCCCGCACCGACCCGCCGGTACTCGATGGACACCACCACGTACCCAGCCGCCGCCAGCGCGGCACACTGCGGCCGGGCATGGCGGCGGTCGTACTCCGCGCGCCAGAAGCCACCGTGCATGACGAGCAGCATCGCGGTGCGCGGCCGGGCGTCGTCGCCCACGGGAAGCCACACGTCGGCCACGTGGTCGGGCAGTGGCCCGTAGGTGACGGTGAGATCGGGCGAATGCGCCGCCCGGCTGTGGACGTCGCGACCGGACATGCCGCTGCTCATTCGCTCAGCGACCGGCGCATGATCCAGCGTGGCCGCTTGCCGCTGGTGGCGTCGGTGGGTGCGAACCGTTCGAACCCGGAGCGCTCGAACATGGCGGTGGTGCCCACATAGGCCAGCGACGTGCTGATGCGCGTGCCGCCGGACTCGACCGGGTAGCCCTCGATCGCGGGTGCGCCATGCCCGCGCGCGAAGGCCACGGTCTCGTCCAGCAGCTCCTGCGCGATGCCCCGGCCCCGGTGTCCGCTGCGCACGACGAAGCACACGACGGACCAGACCGGGACGTCGTCGACCGGGCGGATGGTGGTGGAACGCAGCAGCCGGCCCATGGAGGCACGGGGCCCGACGTTGCACCAGCCGACCGGATCGTCGTCGAGGTAGGCGAGCAGCCCCGGCGGCGGGCCGTCGGCCACCAGGGCGTGCAGCCGGGCCTCGCGCTCGGCACCCGCCGTCCGGCCGAACTCGCCGGACGGCAGCCGCCAGGCCAGGCACCAGCACGCCTCGGAGCCACCGCTGCGCGGTACCAGGATGGAGCGCAGATCCTCCCAACGTTCCGGCGTGGCGGGGTGCACGGCGAGCTGCGGCGCCGGCGTCGATGGCGAGCTCGTGACCATGCCAGCAGTCTGGCTCATGTCACCGACAATGTCGGCGCGTTACCCTTGCCATGAACCCCGAACTCCGCCGACGACCTCCGAGGACTCCTGCCGACGTGTTCGCCACCCTCACCGACCGCCTCACCGCGACGTTCAAGACCCTGCGCGGCAAGGGGCGCCTCTCCGACGCCGACATCGATGCCACCGCACGCGAGATCCGTGTTGCGCTGCTGGAGGCCGACGTCGCGCTGCCGGTGGTCAAGGACTTCATCGCGGCGGTGAAGGAACGCGCCCGCGCTGCCGAGGTCTCCCAGGCGCTCAACCCCGCGCAGCAGGTCATCAAGATCGTCAACGACGAGCTGGTACGCATCCTGGGCGGGGAGACCCGCCGGCTGCGCTTCGCCAAGCAACCGCCGACGGTCATCATGCTGGCCGGTCTGCAAGGTGCCGGTAAGACGACGCTCGCCGGCAAGCTCGCGCTCTGGCTGAAGAACCAGGGCAAGCAGCCGCTGCTGGTCGCCGCCGACCTGCAGCGCCCCAACGCCGTCACCCAGCTGCAGGTGGTGGCCGAGCGGGCTGGTGTGGGTGTCTGGGCGCCGGAGCCGGGCAACGGCGTGGGCGACCCGGTGGCCGTCGCGAAGTCCAGCATCGAGCACGCCGCCAGCAAGCTGTACGACGTCGTCGTCGTCGACACCGCCGGCCGGCTGGGCGTCGACGAGGAGATGATGCGGCAGGCCGCCGACATCCGCGACGTCGTCAAACCGGACGAGACGCTGTTCGTCGTCGACGCCATGATCGGCCAGGACGCCGTCAACACCGCCACCGCGTTCCTCGACGGGGTCGGGTTCGACGGCGTCGTACTCACCAAGCTCGACGGCGACGCCCGCGGTGGCGCCGCGCTGTCGGTCGCCTCCGTCACCGGTCGGCCGGTCATGTTCGCCTCGTCGGGGGAGAAGCTGACCGACTTCGACGTCTTCCATCCCGAGCGGATGGCCTCGCGCATCCTCGACCTCGGCGACATGCTGACCCTGATCGAGTCGGCCGAGCAGGCATTCGACGCCGAACAGGCCGAGCAGATGGCCCGCAAGCTGCAGGCCAAGGGCGGCAAGGACTTCACCTTCGACGACTTCCTGCAGCAGATGCAGGCGATCAAGAAGATGGGCTCGTTCAAGAGCCTGCTCGGCATGCTGCCCGGCGCCGGCCAGATGCGGGAGGCCCTGGACGCCTTCGACGAGCGGGAGCTCGACCGCGTCCAGGCGATCATCCACTCGATGACGCCGGCCGAGCGGGAGAACCCGAAGATCATCAACGGGTCGCGCCGGGCTCGCATCGCCCGCGGTTCGGGTCGCGAGGTCAGCGAGATCAACCAGCTCGTCGAGCGGTTCTTCATGGCCCGCGACATGATGAGCCAGGCCGCCCGGGGCAAGCTCGGCGGGCTCGGTGGCATGCCCGGAATGCCTGGCATGGCCGGCGGCGTGCCCGGGATGCCGGGGATGCCAGGTATGGGGGGCAAGAAGAGCAAGGGCCGGCAGCCCAAGCAGGGCAAGAAGGGCAAGCGTGGCGCACGCTCGGGCAACCCGGCCAAGCGCGCCGCCCAGCTCGCCGCTGCCGACGAACGCCGTGCCCAGGAGCCTCAGGCGGGTCAGTTGCCGTCCGCGTTCGGCGGCGATGCGCCGTCGCCCGACGGCAACTTCGAGTTGCCCGACGACGTCGCCGAGTTCCTGAAGAAGCGGTGACGGCGACGACGATGTCGCTGCATGTCCGTGGCGTGGTGTTGCCCGACGGGGAGTACCGCGACCTGTGGGTGCGCGACGGCGTCGTGACCTACGAGTCGGTGCCCGGCGCCGAGACCGTCGCCACCGGGTGGGTCCTGCCCGGCCTGGTCGACCTGCACTGTCACGTCGGCATCGCGGCGGGCGGCGCCGTACCCGACGACGTCGCCGAGGAACAGGCGCTCACTGACCGCGACACCGGCGTGCTGCTGCTCCGCGACGCCGGGTCGGCCGCCGACACCCGCTGGATCGACCAGCGCGACGACCTCCCGCGGATCATCCGCGCCGGCCGCCACATCGCCCGCACCAAACGCTACCTGCGCAACTACGGCTGGGAGATCGAGCCGGACGAGCTGGTTGCCTACGTGGAGCAGGAGGCCCGCCGCGGCGACGGCTGGGTGAAGCTGGTCGGCGACTGGATCGACCGTGAGACGGGTGATCTCGGCCCCTGCTGGCCGCGCGAGGCACTGGACGCCGCGATCGCCCGCGCGCACCAGCTGGGCGCCCGCGTTACCGCGCACGTGTTCGGCGAGGACGCGCTACCGGACCTCCTCGACGCCGGGATCGACGGCATCGAGCACGGCACGGGGCTGTCCCCGGACCTCATCGCGCAGATGGCAGCGCGTGGGGTGTCGCTGGTCCCGACGCTGGTCTGCATCGGGAAGTTCCCCGAGTTCGCCGACCAGGGTGCACCGAAATTCCCCGCCTACGCTGCCCACATGCGCGCCCTGCACGAGCGGCGCCACCAGAACGTCCGCGACGCCTACGACGCCGGCGTCCCGGTGTTCGCCGGCACCGACGCCGGTGGGCAACTGCCGCACGGCCTCATCGCGCACGAGGTCCTGGAGCTGGTGGCGGCCGGCATCCCGGCAGCGGACGCGGTGGCCGCCGCGTCCTGGAAGGCCCGGGCCTATCTGCTCGGCGGCAGCGGACTGCTGCGCGAGGGCGCTGCCGCCGACCTGTGCGTCTACGCCGCGGATCCCCGCGTCGAGCCGGAGACCCTGCTGGATCCGGTCCGCATCGTGCTGCGCGGCCGCGTGGTGCGCTGAGCGGCTGCGCGCGCGTTCGGGTCTCGCGGCCACGTGGCGGCTGACCGCCCGGTCGGGGCATGCGCGCAAGGAATTCGAGTACGAGCCCATCCTGCGGCTCGGGCGGTCGATTCCTGTCCGTGTGCTGGCCCGCGCCTACTCAGCCCGCTGGTCGCCGCCGGGAAAAGATCCTCAAGAACTCTTGCTAAAGACATCTTTAGCAAGATAGCTTTATCGTCATGGTGGACGGTGACCCGAGGATCAGCGACCCGCAGCGCGTGCGTGCGATGGCCCACCCCCTGCGGCTGCGGCTGCTCGACCTGCTCGGCATGGAGCCTGAGCTCACCGCGACCGAGTGCGCCGAGCGCACCGGCGAAAGTGTCGCCAGCTGCTCCTTCCACCTGCGCATGCTCGCCAAGTACAGGTACATCGAGCCGGGAGAGCCACGCGGTCGCGAGAAGCCGTGGCGGCTGCTGAGCCGGGAGCGCACCATCGTGCCCGACTTCGACGATCCGGACTCGGTCCGCGAGGTGTCGGCGTTCGCTGAGCTCGTCGTCGATCGGGAGGCCGACCGGCTGCGGCGCTGGCTTGCGGCGGGAGCGTCCGAGCCGGAGGAGTGGGCCAGCGCGGGTACCGTCAACACGTCGTCGTTCTGGCTGACCGCGGCCGAGATGAGAGAGGTGAGCGACACGCTCACCGAGCTGAACAGCCGGCTGGCCGAGCGTTTCGCCGCGCGCCGCGACCACCCCGCACGTCGCCCCGACGGCGCGCGCTTCGTCCACGTCTTCTCCGCCACCAGTGCCGAGTCCATCGACAGCGAGGAAGCATGAGCGCGCTACGGCGGCCGGCCTTCCGTCGCCTCACCGTCGCCTGGACCTTCAGCAATGCCGGCGACAGCGCGCTGTTCCTCACCGCAGCCATGTGGGCGAAGGACCTGACCGGCAGCAACGCCGCAGCTGGCATGGTGTTCCTCGCGCTCGGGCTGCCGGTGTTCCTGGCGCCGCTGGCCGGTCAGTTGGCTGACCGGATGTCTCGCCGCCGGCTGGTCGTGATCGTGAACCTGGTCGCCGCACTGGGTGTGCTGAGCCTGCTCGCCGTCGAATCCGCCGACGAGATGTGGCTGCTCTACGTCGTCATCTTCGGTTACGGGTGTGTCGGGTACGTCACCAGCGCGGCACAGTCCGGGCTGCTGCGGGACCTGCTCGACGACGGCGAGCTGGCCGGCGCGAACGGGCTGCTCAGCAGTATCGACCAAGGGCTCCGGCTACTGACGCCGCTGGCCGGGGCCGGCCTCTATGCGTGGTTCGGCGGAGGAGCGGTGGCCGTGCTGACGTCGGCGATGCTGCTGCTCGCCGCGTTGATGCTGCTGACCGTCCGGGTGCGTGAAACGCCACCGGCCGGGCGCAGCGAGCGGGACGGCTTCGTACGAGAGCTGACCGCAGGGGTGCGGCACATCCGGACCGTCCCGGCGCTCGGGCAGCTGGTCGTGGTCGTGAGCATCGCCTTCGCCCTGACCGGCCTGGCCAACTCGACGATGTTCGCCGTCGTCGACGAGGGTCTCGGCCTGGGCAGCGAGTTCTTCGGCGTGTTCGCCAGCATCCAGGGCGGTGGGTCGATCATCGCGGGACTGACCGTGGCGGTCCTCATCCGGCGGCTCGGGGAGCGCGCCACCACCGGAATCGGGCTCGGCTGCCTCGCGGCCGGCATGGCTGGTGGGCTGACCACGTCGGTCGCCGTCGTCAGCGCCGGGTCGGCCGTGGCCGGGCTGGGTGTGGTCTGGATGGTCGTCGGCCTGGTGACGCTGCGCCAGCGGCTCACCCCGGC
This sequence comes from Jiangella gansuensis DSM 44835, assembly GCF_000515395.1. Classification (NCBI taxonomy): domain Bacteria; kingdom Bacillati; phylum Actinomycetota; class Actinomycetes; order Jiangellales; family Jiangellaceae; genus Jiangella; species Jiangella gansuensis. Next base: position 1,993,310 of record NZ_KI911782.1, read on the forward strand.
CCGGCTGCAGGGGCGGGTCTCCGCGGCGACGAATCTCGCGCTCAACGGTCCGCAGGTGGCCGGCACCGCGGCCGGTGCCGCTCTGATCGCCGCGGTCGACTACCGCGTCCTGGTGGCCGTGATGGTCGGCACCATCCTCCTCTGCGCCGTGCTGGCGCTGCTGCGCCGCACTGCCGAACTGCCCGAACCGTCCGACCAGGCCGCGGCGGCCGACGCCGACGACCAGGCCGCCGAGACCGTCAACAGCTGAGACCGCAGGAGGTCGCATCATGCACCCGATCAACGACGCCGATCGCTTCCACCGCGAGCGCTCGGCCCGATTGCGGCACGAGTTCCTGGTCGCCCGGATGCGCCGGGCGCGCCGCTCGAAGCGGTGGGCCGAGCGCTCGGCGCGGCTGGCCTCGGTGCTGGCCCGGCGCGCTCAGACGCAGCGCGTCCGGGCGTGCTGACCGCGCGCTGGTCGCACGACTTGGGTCCGGCGGCCGCAATCTGGCACAATGGCCTGCTGAACCGGCGATCGCGTGGCCCTCTCACCCGCGAGCACCGGATCCATCGAACCGTCGTGACCGGCGCCCCACCCGGGTGACGGCGGCTCACCCGTGCGTCACCACTCCAAGGAGACTCCACCCCAGTGGCTGTCAAGATCAAGCTGAAGCGAATGGGCAAGATCCGTTCGCCGCACTATCGCATCATCGTCGCCGACGCGCGTACCAAGCGCGACGGCCGGGCCATCGAGGAGATCGGCCTGTACAACCCGAAGCTCGAGCCGAGCCTCATCCAGGTCGACTCCGAGCGGGCGCAGTACTGGCTGGGCGTCGGCGCCCAGCCGACCGAGCCGGTCCTGGCCATCCTCAAGGTCACCGGCGACTGGCAGAAGCACAAGGGCCTGCCCGGTGCCGAGGGCACGCTGAAGGTCGCCGAGCCGAAGGCCGAGAAGCGCGCCGCCTTCGACGCCGCTCTGGCAGAGGTGCACGGCGAGCCCAAGTCCGAGGCCACCACGGCGAAGAAGAAGCCGGCCAAGAAGTCCGCCGCCAAGGCTGACGACAAGAAGGCCGACGACAAGAAGGCCGACGACAAGAAGGCCGACGAGGCCGTCGAGGAGACCCCGGCGGCTGAGTCGACCGAGGCCAAGGCGGACGAGGCGGTGGAGGCCAAGGCCGACGACGCCAAGGCCGACGAGGCGAGCACGGACGCGTCCTGATGCTCGCCGAGGCACTGGAGCACCTGGTCGCTGGCGTCGTCGATCACCCCGACGACGTCAGCGTCCGCACCCGCCAGCTGCGGCGCGGCCGGCTGCTCGAGGTGCGTGTCCATCCTGACGATCTCGGCAAGGTCATCGGCCGCGGTGGTCGCACGGCCACGTCGTTCCGCACCGTTGTCTCGGCGCTGTCCGACAGCGGTGTGCGCATCGACTTCGTCGACATCGACGGACGCTGACCGCCCGATTCGCGATGATCGTCACGGTCGGGCGGATCGGGCGCGCGCACGGCGTCCGCGGCGAGGTGACCGTCGAGGTGCGTACCGACAGCCCTGACGAGCGCTTCGCCGACGGCGCCGTGCTGACCACCGAGCCGGCCGCAGCCGGTCCACTGACCGTGGTGGCGTCGCGGTGGCACAGCGGGCGGTTGTTGGTGCGCTTCGACGCCGTCACCGACCGAACCGCCGCCGAGCGGATGCGCGGCACGGTGTTACAGGCGGACGTCGCCGACGACGAACAGACCGGTGACCCCGACGAGTTCTTCGACCGTCAGCTCGTCGGGCTGACCGTGGTCACCGTCGGCGGCGACGACGTCGGCACCGTCCGCGAGGTCCTCCACGCGCCCGGCCACGACCTCCTCGCCGTCACCCGGCCCGGGGGCGGCGAGGCGCTGATCCCGTTCGTCACCGAGATCGTGCCCGAGGTCGAGCTCAGCGCGTCGCGGCTCGTGGTCGACCCACCGCCCGGCCTGCTCGAGTGAGGGGCGCGACCACATGAGGATCGACGTCGTCACGATCTTCCCGGACTACCTGACCCCGCTGGACCTCTCGCTGGTCGGCAAGGCCCGGGAAGCCGGCGTCCTCGACGTCCGAGTCCACGATCTGCGTGACTGGACCACCGACCGGCATCGCACCGTCGACGACACCCCGTACGGCGGCGGCGCCGGCATGGTCATGAAGCCCGACGTGTGGGGTGCCGCGCTGGACGCCGTCATCGGTGAAGCGGGAACGGACGCGTCCGAGCGGCCGGCGCGGCTGATCGTGCCGACGCCGTCCGGCCGGCAGTTCACCCAGGAGTTGGCCAACGAGCTGGCCGGTGAATCGCGGCTGGTGTTCGCCTGCGGCCGCTACGAGGGCATCGACGCGCGGTTCGTCGACGACGCCCGTGGCCGCATGCCGGTCACCGAGCTGTCCATCGGCGACTACGTCCTCAACGGGGGCGAGGTCGCCGTGCTCGTCGTCGTCGAGGCCGTCGCGCGGCTGCTGCCCGGCGTCGTGGGCAACCCGGAGTCACTGGTGGAGGAGTCGCACGGGGCCGATGGCCTGCTCGAATACCCCGTCTACACCAAGCCGCCGACGTGGCGCGGGCTCGACGTCCCCGAGGTGCTGCTGTCCGGGCACCACGGCAAGGTCGCCCGGTGGCGGCGCGACGAGGCGCTGCGCCGGACCGCTGAGCGGCGGCCGGACCTCCTCGACCGGCTCGACCCCGACCGGCTCGACCGGCACGACCGCGAGGTCCTCGACGCCGCCGGGTTTCGTGTCCGGCCCCCATCTGTGGCAGACTGATCAGCCGTTGCCCGGTTCGCGGACGCCCCTGCCACAGGGGGAGCGCCGACGCGAAAGCCGGGACCACACCGAAACCCCGATCGCCGTAGGCGACCTGTGGCGCCTGCGAGGAAGCGAACACGACATGCACACGCTCGATGCAGTCGACGCCGCACAGCTGCGCGACAACATCCCGGCCTTTCGCGCCGGTGACAACCTGAAGGTCCACGTCCGGGTCGTCGAGGGCAACCGCTCCCGCGTCCAGATCTTCCAGGGCGTGGTCATCCGCCGCCAGGGCTCGGGCGTGCGTGAGTCCTTCACCGTCCGCAAGGTCAGCTTCGGCGTCGGCGTCGAGCGCACCTTCCCGGTGCACACCCCTGTCATCGAGAAGATCGAGCGGGTCAGCCGCGGCGACGTCCGCCGCGCGAAGCTCTACTACCTGCGCAATCTGCGGGGCAAGGCCGCCAAGATCCGCGAGAAGCGCGAGACGGCCTGACGGTTTTTCGGCAGTACCCGGCGGCGGGCGTGAGCACCGCCGCCGGGTACCGTGCTGCTGGCACGTATTGTTCTCTACGTGCCAGCCGACGCGTTCGACTCTTCTCCGGGCCGGTCCCGGACACCCCAGGGAGATGCCGTGACCGAGGAGAGCCGACCTCGGGGAAGCGACGGCGAACGGCCGCACGGTGACGGCGCCGTACCCGGTTCGGGATCCGCTTCCGACACCGGATCCGCCGGCGCGGCGCGGCGTGGCCTGAGCGCCTTCGTCAAGGAGACCGCCATCGTGGTGGCGCTCTCCCTGATCATCGCCACTGTCGTGCGCATCTTTCTCGTGCAGGCGTTCCTCATTCCCTCCGGGTCGATGGAGGACACCCTGCTCGTCGGCGACCGCGTCCTGGTGTCCAAGATCAGCCTGCACTTCGGCGACATCCACCGCGGCGACGTCGTGGTCTTCGAGGACCCCAACCGCTGGCTGGGCGCGCAGGCGCCGGACGGCGACGGTGGCATCGGTGAAGCGGTCAAGGACGTCTTCGAGTTCGTCGGCGTGCTGCCCGACGACTCCGAGGAACACCTGATCAAGCGCGTGATCGGCCTCGGCGGCGACACCGTGACCTGTTGCGACGACGCGGGGAGCATCACCGTCAACGGGCAGGCCATCGAAGAGTCCGCCTACCTGTACCCGGGCGACTCCCCGTCGCTCAACGAGTTCGAGGTCACCGTGCCCGACGGCGAACTGTTCGTCATGGGCGATCACCGGTCCAACTCCGGCGACTCCCGCATCCACGGCTCGTTCTCCGAGGACCTCGTGGTGGGGCGCGCGTTCGCGGTCGCGTGGCCGCTGTCGCGGTGGGGAGGCGTCGGCAGTGACGGTGCGTTCGACGCTGTCCCCGAGCCCTGAGCCCCACCCCGTCCCGACCGCTCTAGGCTGAGACGTGAGATGACCATTTCCCTCACCCGTCGCCGCATCCCGGTCCGGCGCGACGCCGGGATCTACGCCTACGAGCGCACGCTCGCCCGGTCCGGGTTCACCACGGTCGCCGGCGCGGACGAAGCCGGGCGCGGCGCCTGCGCCGGCCCGCTGGTGGTGGGCGCGGCGGTGCTCAAGCCCGGCAAGCGCGGCGAGATCCCCGGGCTGGCCGATTCCAAGCTGCTGACGCCGGCGGCCCGCGAGCGCGCGTACGACGAGGTGGTCGCCCGTGCGCTCGCCTGGTCGGTCGTCATCGTCCCGCCCGACGAGGTCGACCGCGTCGGCCTGCACCGCTCCAACATCGTGGCGATGCGCCGGGCCCTCGCGCGGCTGGAGCTCACCCCCAGCTACGTGCTCACCGACGGCTTCCCGGTCAGCGGTCTGGGCGTGCCGGGCCTGGCGATGTGGAAAGGCGACCAAGTGGCCGCCTGCATCGCCGCGGCATCGGTGATCGCCAAGGTCACCCGCGACCGCATCATGTGCGAGTTGCACGAACGCTGGCCGCACTACGGCTTCGACGCCCACAAGGGCTATGTCACCGACGACCATCAGCAGGCCCTCGCCACGCACGGCCCGAGCCCGGTTCACCGTCGCTCGTACGCCAACGTCGCGCGCGTGGTATCCCTGGGAGACGAAGGCTTGAGAGGGGACCCCGACCTATGAGTGCTGAGGATCTCGAGAAGTACGAGACCGAGATGGAGCTCTCGCTGTACCGCGAGTACCGCGACGTGGTCGGCCTGTTCTCGTACGTGGTGGAGACGGAGCGACGTTTCTACCTGACCAACAACGTCGACTTCCAGGTCCGCGGCGAGGGCGGCGACGTCTACTTCGAGGTCACCATGAGCGACGCCTGGGTGTGGGACATGTACCGCCCGGCCCGCTTCGTCAAGAACGTGAAGGTCGTGACCTTCAAGGACGTCAACGTCGAAGAGCTCGCCAAGAGCGACTTGGAGATCCCCAAGCCCTGACCCGGGCACGACGGCGACACCGGCGACGAGGCGGCCGGCCCGGTCCTGACCAGGGCCGTCCACAGGCCGCACGGCATCCGGGAGTTGTCCACATTTCGCCGAACCGGCCTTGGATCGGCCCCGCGACCGCGTGAAGCTCGGTCCGGGAGGTGAGGCCGGTGCGGGTCAAGGACAGCATCGGGGCCTACGGCGAGCAGGTCGCCGCCGAGCATCTGGTGCGGGCCGGGTTCGTCGTGGTCGAGCGCAACTGGCGCTGCGACATCGGCGAGGTCGACATCGTCGCCATGGACGGCCCGACGGTCGTGGTCTGCGAGGTGAAGACGCGCAGCGGCCTGGGATTCGGGTCCGGGCTGGAGGCGGTCACCAGGCAGAAGCTGGCGCGTTTGCACCGGCTGGCGGCGCGCTGGCTGGCCGAGAACGGCGCGCGCGGCACGGCGGTGCGCGTCGACGTGGTCGCCGTTCATCGCCGCCGGGTCGGGCCGCCGGTCGTCGTCCATGTGCGGGGTGCGCAGTGACGCGGCTCGCACGGTGCCGCAGCGTGGTGTTGATCGGCGTCCAGGGCACGGTCATCGACATCGACGTGCACATCGGCGGCATGCCCGGGTTCACGTTGGTCGGGCTGCCCGACGCCTCGCTGTACGAGGCGCGGGACCGGGTCCGTGCCGCCGTCATGTCCAGCCAGGAGCCCTGGCCGTTGCAGCGCATCACGGTCAGCCTGTCACCGGCCTCGCTGCCCAAGCGGGGAAGTCACTTCGACCTCGGCGTCGCGGTGGCCATCCTGGCGGCGGCCGAGGAGGTCCCGCTCGGCGGGCTCGACGGCGTGCTGTTCCTCGGCGAGCTGGCGCTGGACGGCCGGCTGCGTGAGGTCCGCGGCGTGCTCCCGGCGGTCCTCGCGGCCGAACGGGCCGGGCTGACCCGGGCCGTCGTGCCGGAGCCGAATGCGGCCGAGGCTCGGCTCATTCCGGGCATGCGGGTGTTCGGCGCCAGGTCGTTGCGTCAGGTGCTGGCGTTCTTGCGCGGCGAGCCCGTGCCCGACGAAGAGCCCGACGACATACAACCGGACGCCTGGGAGGCCATGGACGCGGCCGGCCTCGACCTGGCCGACGTCGCGGGGCAGCACAACGCGAAGCTGGCGGTCGAGATCGCGGCTGCCGGCCACCACCATCTCATGCTCAGCGGACCACCGGGCGCGGGTAAGACCATGCTGGCGCGCCGGCTCCCGTCCCTGCTCCCCGACCTCTCGGTCGACGAGTCGTTGCAGGTCACCTCCATCCATTCGGTGGCCGGCTCGCTTCCGGCGGGGCGGCCGCTGATCGTGCGCCCGCCGTTCGCCGACCCGCACCACACGTCGTCGGCGGCGGCCGTGGTGGGAGGCGGCAGCCGGATCCCCAAACCCGGAGCGGCCAGCCTGGCCCATCGCGGGGTGCTGTTCCTGGACGAGGCACCGGAGTTCTCGCCGCGGGTGCTGGATTCCCTGCGCCAGCCGCTGGAGAGCGGTGAGATCGTGCTGGCCCGCACCGGCGCCACCGCGGTCTTCCCGGCGCGGTTCCTGCTGGTGCTGGCGCAGAACCCGTGCTCGTGCGGCAACTTCGGCAGCACCGCGCAGGAGTGCACGTGTAGTCCCGAGTCGGTGCGCCGTTACGGCCAGCGGCTCTCCGGTCCGGTGCGCGACCGCGTCGACATGCAGGTTCGTGTCGACGCGCCGAGCATCGCCGACCTCGATGCCGCGGTCGAGTCGGCCGAGCCCAGCAAAGCCGTCGCGGACCGGGTGGCCGAGGCGCGGGCACGGCAGGAACGGCGATTGCGCGACACCCCGTGGCGGTGCAACGGAGAGCTTCCTGGTCCGTATCTGCGCCGCGAGCTGAAGCTCCCGGCCGCCGCGACGGCACCGGTGTACGACGAGCTGCGCCGCGGGCGGGTCACCATTCGTGGCGCGGACCGTATCCTGCGCGTCGGCTGGACGGTCGGTGACCTGGCCGGACACGACCAACCCACCGCCGAGGACATGAAGACCGCGGTCGACCTGCGGCTGGGGCAGCTGACATGAGCGCGGAGCGGGAGGCGCGAGCGGCGTTGTCGGCCGTGGTGGAACCCGGTGACGAGCGGGTCGCCGAACGGCTCGAGAAGGCCGGTGCGGAAGCGGCCTGGCACGCCGTCAGGGGCGGTGACGACGGCGTCGACCCCACCGGGCTGTTGCGGCGGCGGTCCGAGCACGCCGACGGCGCCGAGATCCTCGAGCGGGCCGAGGGCCTCGGGGTCCGCTACCTCTGCCCGGGCGAGCCCGGCTGGCCGGAGCCCCTGCTGGCGACGGCGGCCACCATGGCGTTCGGCACCGATCGCGTACCGCCACCGTTCGGCCTGTACCTGCGCGGGGAAGCCGACCTGGCCGCGTCGGTGCGCAGCGCGGTCGCCGTGGTCGGCGCCCGCAGCGCCACCCGGTACGGCGAACGGGTCGGGTCGGATCTGGCCGCCGATCTCGCTCTCGCCGGGTGGACGGTGGTGTCCGGCGCGGCGTACGGCATCGACGCGGTCGCACACCGGGGCGCACTGGCCCTGGGCGGCATCACGATCGCGGTTCTGGCCAGCGGCGTCGACGTTCCCTATCCACGTGCGCACGCCGACCTCCTGGATCGGATCGCCGCGAACGGCCTAGTCGTGAGCGAGGTGCCGCCGGGCAGCCGGCCGATGCGCTCGTGGTTCATCGCCCGCAACCGCATCATCGCGGCGCTGACGGCGGGCACGGTGGTCGTCGAGGCTGCCGCCAGGTCCGGAGCGCTGAACACGGCCCGGTGGGCGGACAAGCTGAGCCGCGAGGTGCTGGCCGTGCCGGGGCCGGTCACGTCGTCGCAGTCGGCCGGCTGCCACACGCTGATCCGCGACCGCGGTGCCCGGCTGGTCGCCGACGCCACCGACGTGCTGGACGCGGTCGGCCGGCTCGGTGGGGACGCGGCGCCGCTCCGGCAGAGCGAGACCCGGCCGATCGATCTGCTGCGGCCGGTGCAGCGGCTGGTTCGGGAACGGATGGTGGCCGACGGTCCGTCCAGCGTGGAGATGCTCACACAGGCGACCGGCCTCGACGCCGTCTCGCTCCGGCGAGTGCTGCGGGAGCTGACCATCGCCGGTTGGGTCAGCGAAGTGCCGGGAGGATGGCGGCTCGGTTCCCCCGGCCCATGACGGCAGTCACCTCGTCCGGGCGGTGGCTGGATGACGAAAGACGCCACACGATCCGGCCAGCAGCGGTATCTATGGACGCGACGGCATCGGCCGTCGCGCTTCGGAGAAGGGAACCGCCATGGGTTCGGTGGCACGCATCACCAACATCAGCGCACGGTCGGAAACGAGCTTCGACGACGCGGTTCGGGTGGGAATCGACCGCGCCAACCAGACGCTGCGCAACGTCTCCGGTGCCTGGATCAAGGACCAGAAGATCGAGGTCCGGGACGGTGCGATCGTCGCCTACCAGGTCGCCATGGAGGTGACCTTCGTCCTCGAGGACTAGCCGACCAGCCGGCCGGACGCTCAGCCGGCCAGCGTGGCGCGCCGCGCCGGGTGGCCCGGTGGGCGATGCTGGGATGCATGGACGCGGTGGAGGAGCTGCCCGAGCCGCTCGCGGTGGCCGTGGCGGAATTCGCCCGGCACCTCGAGTCCGAGCGGGACCGGTCCGAACACACCGTGCGCGCCTACCTGGGCGACGTCAGCGGCCTGCTCACACACCTGGCGCGCCACGGCCGCACGGAGGTTCGTCAGCTCGACCTCGCCGTGTTGCGCAGCTGGCTGGCCAGTCTGAGCACCCGCGGCCGTTCCCGCGCGACGCTGGCCCGGCGCGCCTCGGCGGCCCGTACCTTCACCGCATGGGCACACCGGACCGGCCGGCTGGATCAGGACGTCGGCGCGGCACTGGCCTCGCCCAAGGCTCGCCGGGCGCTGCCGGATGTACTGCGCGAGGGGGAGGCCGCGACCCTTCTGGACGCGGCGGCGGACGACGCCGGGGCCGGTGAGCCGGTGGACCTGCGCGATCACGCGCTGTTGGAGTTGCTGTACGCCAGCGGGATCCGGGTCGGTGAGCTGGTCGGGCTCGATGTCGACGATCTCGACGCCGGACGTCGCGTCGTACGCGTCCTGGGCAAGGGCCGCAAGGAACGCACCGTCCCGTACGGCGCACCCGCGGCCGACGCCCTGGACCGGTGGCTGCGCGTCGGGCGGCCACAGCTGGTGAAGCCCGCCGCCGGGCCGGCGCTGTTCGTCGGCGTCCGCGGTGGCCGGCTCGATCAGCGCGCCGCTCGCAGCGTGGTGCACAAGCGCCTGCGAGCGGTACCGGGTGCGCCCGACGTCGGGCCGCACGGCCTGCGGCACACCGCCGCCACTCATCTCCTCGAGGGCGGGGCGGACCTGCGCAGCGTCCAGGAGCTGCTGGGGCACGCCTCGCTGGGTACGACGCAGATCTACACGCACGTGTCGGTCGACCGTCTGCGGAAGGCCTACAAGCAGGCGCACCCACGCGCCTGAGGCACGACCTAGGTGAGCGGACGCCGGCCGGCGGGCAGCCACGGCATCGGGTCGGTGACCCGGCCGCCGGCGTAGACCATGAAATGCAGGTGGCAGCCGGTGGACATGCCGGTGTCGCCGGCCCGGCCGACGGGCCGCCCCGTCGCAAGTGTCTGCCCGGGCGTCACCGACAACGCCGACAGGTGGCTGTACGACGTGCTGACCGGAGTGCCGCGGATGGTTCCGTGGTCCACCGTGACCTGCAGGCCGTACGCGCCGCGGGTGCCGGCATCGGTGACCCGGCCGGCCGCCGCGGCGCGGACAGGTGTCCCGCATGCGGTACCGAAGTCGGTGCCGTCGTGCAGCTTGTAGATGCCGGTGACGGGGTGAACGCGCATGCCGAACGGTGAGGTGACCCGCGGCGACGCCACCGGCCAGCCGAGCCCGGCCGGCGCGGGCGGCCGCGGCGGTGGCGCACCCGACAGCGTCCGATCGTCGAGCGGGAGGAGCCGAACGTCGCCCCCGGCGGCGCCGACCAGGGCGAGCGGGTCGACGTAGCGGTCGCCCTCCCGTGCGCCCCAGTGCAGGCAGATGTCCGGGGCGCAGTGGCTACCCGCTGCCGCGAGGGTCCCGACGGCCTGTCCGGCGATGACCGCATCACCGACCGTGACCGACGCCGTCACGGGCTCGTACGTGGTGCGCACCGTCCCGTGGTCGATCACGACGACGCCGCGCCCGGCGAGTGGGCCCGCGTAGGTGACCCGGCCCGGCCCGGCGGCTCTGACCTCGGCGCCGGCGGTCCCCGCCAGGTCGGTGCCGCGGTGGCCGGCGAGCCACGGACTGTCGGGCGGGTCGAAACCGTGCACGACGGGGGCCGGCCCGGCCGGCGGGCCGATCGGATAGACCCAGCCGGCGGCCGACGCCAGAGCGGTGACGGCAGCGATGAGGGATGCGACGCTGGTGGCGAGGATCGGGTTCATGCCACCGAGGCTCGCCGCCCGTGGCCTCCGGCGCAGCCGCCCGAACCGGATTTGGGGACAACCGGCCATCGCACCGAGGCCTGTGGACAACCACCCCCATCGCCGACACGCCCACGAGCTTGCTCACAGGTAGGTCACGAAATGACAACGAACCCGTGGTCGACCCCGGATCGATTGGACGCACCCACGGGTGAACCCGAAAGGCTCGATGGCGAGACTGCCTGCACAGAACTGACGTGAATCCACGGTGACCGAGGGTATGGGTGACGATATGACGCGAGGACGACGGCGAATGGCGGCCCGGGCCGGTGCGGCCGCTCTCGGTGTGGCGCTGCTGGTCGGTGCGTGTGGCGGCGGCGACGAGGTGGATGTCGACAACCCGGAGGGTGACGGCGCCACCGACGATCCCGGTACCGGCGGCGCAGAGGCCCCTGAAGGCACGCTCGTCGCGGCCATCTCCGCCCAGCCCGACCAGTTCGACCCGCACCGGACGCAGGCGTACGCCAGTTTCCAGGTGCTCGAGAACGTCTACGACACCCTCGTGGTGCCCGACGCCGAGGGCGAGTTCCAGCCCAGCCTGGCCACGGAGTGGACCACGAGCGAGGACGGTCTGACCTGGACCTTCACCCTCCGCGAGGGCGTCACCTTCCACGACGGCAGCCCCTTCGACTCCGCCGACGTCGTCTACTCGTACCGGCGCATCATCGACGAGCAGCTGGCCAACGCCTACCGGTTCGCCAGCGTGGCGGACATCCAGGCACCGGATGCGCAGACCGTCGTCATCACGCTCAGCACCCCGACGCCGGCCCTGCTGGACAACATCGGCGGCTTCAAGGGCATGTCGATCATTCCCGAGGGCGTGGCCGAGACCACCGATCTCGCCACCGCGGCCGTCGGCACCGGGCCGTTCACGCTCGAGGAGACCGGGGCCGGCGGCGTCACGCTTGCCCGTTACGACGGCTACTGGGGTGACCCTGCCACCGTCGACGGCGTCGAATTCCGCTTCGTGAGCGAGCCTGCGGCAGCCCTGACGGCGCTACGCTCCGGCGACATCCACTGGACCGACAACGTCCCGCCGCAGGAGATCGAGGGTCTGGAGGACGACGAGGACGTGGAGCTCGGCGTCACCCCGAGCGTCGACTACTGGTACCTGGCGATGAACCAGACCCGCCCGCCGTTCGACAACCGCGACTTCCGCCGCGGCGTCGCCTACGGCATCGACCGCGACGAGGTCACCGAGGCCGCCTGGTTCGGCGCGGCCACCACCAACCAGACCGCGATCCCGGAGCAGAGCGTCTGGTACCACGAGTACGCGCCGTTCGAGCACGACCCGGACCAGGCCGGCGAACTCATCGAGGCCAACGCCGCCGCCAGCCCGCAGCCGATGGGCCTCATGGTCACCGACGAGTACCCCGAGACCATCCAGGCCGCTCAGGTGATCCAGGCTCAGCTCGCCGAGGTCGGCGTCGAGATCGGCATCGAGCAGGAGGCCTTCGCGACCTGGCTGGACCGGCAGGCGGCCGGGGACTACGACGCGTTCCTGCTCGGCTGGCTGGGCAACCTGGACCCGTTCGGCTTCTACCACGCCCAGCACGTGTGCGAGGGAACGTCGAACTTCCAGGGCTACTGCAACCCGGAGGTCGACGAGCTGCTGAACCAGGCCGCGGCCGAGACCGACCAGGACGCCCGTAAGGCGCTCTACGACCAGGCGGCGGAGCTCATCGTCGACGACGTCAGCTACCTCTACCTGTACAACCCGGACGTCGTGCAGGCCTGGGCGCCGGACCTCGAGGGCTACGAGATCCGTCCGGACAAGGCGATCAACTTCGAGACGGTGAGGCTGCCGGAGTGACCCGGTACGTCCTGCGCCGGCTGCTGCAGTCCGTCGCGGTGCTGTTCGGCGTCAGCGTGCTGGTCTTCGCGATCATGCAGCTGGTGCCGGGCGACCCGATCCAGCTGGCGCTGGGGCAGCAGGCCGACCCGGAGACGTACGCGGCGCTGCGTGAGCGCGCCGGGCTGGACGACCCCGTCGTCGTGCAGTACTTCACCTGGATCGGCGGCGCCCTCACCGGCGATCTCGGGGTCAGCTTCCGCACCGGAGAGACCGTGCTGTCGCTGATCATGGAGCGGGTGCCGGCGACGTTGTCGCTGGCGGGTGCGGCCATCCTGGTCGCGCTGCTCATCGCGATCCCGCTGGGCACAATCTCCGCGCTGCGGCCGCGCAGCCCGGTGGACTGGTTCGCCAGCCTGTCCAGCCAGGCCGGGCTGAGCGTGCCGGACTTCTGGCTCGGCATCCTGCTCATCCTGCTGTTCGCCGGCACGCTGGGCTGGCTGCCGTCGGCGGGCTACACGCCGCTGACGGAGGACCCGGTGGAGTGGGCCCGGCACCTGATCCTGCCGGCCATCACCGCGGGCGTCTCCAGCGGGTCGATTCTCACGCGATTCGTCCGCTCGTCGGTACTGGAGTCGATGGGCCAGGACCACGTCCGCACCGCGCGGGCCAAAGGCATGCGCGCCCGCGACGTGTTGACGTGGCACGTGTTGCGCAACGCGCTCGTGCCGCTGGTGACGGTGGGCGGCGTGCAACTGGCGTACCTGCTGTCCGGCGTGGTGGTCGTGGAGTTCGTCTTCGCCTGGCCCGGCCTCGGCCAACTGGCGTTCCAGGCCGTGCAGTCACGCGACTACCCGGTGCTCCAGGGCGCGGTGCTGCTGTTCGCCGTCATCTTCTTGGTCGTGAACCTCGTGGTGGACCTCGCCTACGCGAGGCTGGATCCGCGCATCACCTACCGGAGCGCACGATGAGGGCCCGCGAGACGCTGTCGCTGCTGTTCCGCAGCCCGATGGCGGTGGCGGCCGGCGTGGTCCTGCTGGTGCTGATCGTCACCGCCCTGCTCGGCGACGTCCTGGCTCCGCACGACGCCCGCGCCACCGACGTGTCCGCCCGGCTGCAGAGCCCGAACGCCGAGCACTGGTTCGGCACCGACGAGCTGGGACGCGACGTGTTCTCACGTGTGCTGCTCGGCGCGGAGGTGTCGCTGCGCGTCGGCGCCGTCGCCGTCGGCATCTCGCTGCTGGCCGGTGTGCTCATCGGCCTGACCGCCGGGTACTACGGCCGCTGGGTCGACGACGTGTTGATGCGGCTGTCGGACGTGCTGTTCGCGTTCCCGGCGATGCTCATGGCCATCGCGGTGCTGGCGATCCTCGGTCCCGGCTCAACCAACGCGATGATCGCGATCGGCATCGTCTACATCCCGATCTTCGCCCGCATCACCAGGGCCAGTGTGCTCAGTGTCCGTGAGGAGGTGTACGTGCGCGCGGCCCGTTCCGCCGGCGCCGGCGACCTTCGCATCATCGGCCGGCACGTGCTGCCGAACGTGACCGCGCCGATCATCGTCCAGACGTCCATCAGCCTCGCCTTCGCGATCCTGTCCGAGGCCGCGCTGAGCTTCGTCGGTCTCGGCACCCAGCCACCGGACCCCTCGTGGGGCCGGATGCTCTCCGAGGGACGCGGCTTCATCGAACAAGCCTGGTGGATGGCCGTCTTCCCGGGGTTGGCGATTTTCCTGACGGTGCTGGCGTTCAACGTCCTCGGCGACGCCCTGCGCGACGTGCTCGACCCGCGGCAGCGATCGGCCATGAGCGGAACGGGGGTGACGCCGTGAGCGAGCCCCTGCTCAGCGTCCGCGACCTGAACGTGACGTTCCGGACCCGCCGCGGCCCGGCCCATGTCGTCAACGGCATCTCGTACGACGTGCACGCCGGCCGCACGCTCGCCGTCGTCGGCGAGTCCGGTTCGGGCAAGAGCGTCAGCTCGCTGGCCCTGCTCGGCCTGCTGCCGGCCGCCGTCGCCGACGTCCGCGGCAGCGCGGTCTTCGCCGGCCGCGAGCTGATCGGCCGCGGCGAGGAGGAGCTGCGTGGTGTGCGCGGCGCCGGCATCGGTGTCGTCTTCCAGGACCCGATGACGTCCCTCAACCCGGTCCTCACCGTGGAGCGGCAGATCGGCGAGGCACTGCGGGCGCACGAGAAGGTGTCGAACGACGGTGTCAGGTCGCGCGCCGCGGAGCTGCTCACCGAGGTGGGCATCCCGGACGCGACGGCCCGGTTGAAGGCCTACCCGCACCAGCTCTCCGGCGGCATGCGCCAGCGCGTCATGATCGCGATCGCGCTGGCCGGCAACCCGCGGGTGCTCATCGCCGACGAGGCGACCACCGCTCTCGATGTCACCGTCCAGGCGCAGATCCTCGAGCTGATCGCCCGGCTGCAGGAGGACCACGGCATGGGCGTCGTCTGGATCACCCACGACCTCGGCGTCGTCGCCGGCATCGCCGACCACGTGGTGGTCATGTACGCGGGCCGGTGCGTCGAGGAAGGCGCCGTCGACGAACTGTTCGACCGGCCCGAGCACCCGTACACGCGCGGCCTGCTCGGCGCGCTGCCGGTGGTCGACGACCCGCGGCCGGCGCGCGAACGCGACGACCTGGTGACCATGCCCGGACTGCCGCCGGACCCCGTCGACCTGCCGCCGGGTTGCGCCTTCCATCCGCGTTGCCCGGTGCGCGCGGACGCCCGATGCGCCACCGAGGTGCCGCCGCTGCTCCAGGTTGAGGGCAGCGCCGCCGCGCACCGCGCCGCGACGTTCTACGCGGGCGTCGGAGGTGACCACGCATGAGCGACGTGCTGGTGCGGGCGTCCGGCCTGCGGGTTCACTTCGGCGACGTCCGTGCCGTCGACGGCGTCGACCTCGAGGTGCGGCGCGGGGAGACCCTCGGCCTGGTGGGGGAGTCCGGGTGCGGGAAGTCCACCCTCGGCAACGCGTTGTTGCGCCTCGTCGAGCCGACCGGCGGGACGGTGGAGTTCGACGGCACCGACGTCACCGCCGCCGGACGGCGGGAGCTGCGGGCGCTGCGCCGGCGGACCGCGATGATCTTCCAGGACCCGTTCGCCTCGCTCGACCCGCGCCGAACGGTCGCGGAGTCGATCGGGGAGCCGCTGGCCATTCACAAGCTGCACCGCGGCCGGGACGCTCGGCGGGCCCGCGTCGGCGAACTGATGGAGCTGGTCGGGCTCGACCCGCGCAACGGGCACCGGTACCCGCACGAGTTCTCCGGCGGCCAGCGGCAGCGGGTGGGCATCGCCCGGGCGCTGGCCGGTGAGCCGGACTTCGTCGTCTGCGACGAGCCGATCGCGTCGCTGGATGTGTCGGTGCAGGCGCAAGTGGTCAACCTGCTGGTGCGGCTGCAACGCGAACTCGGGCTGACCTACCTCTTCGTGTCGCACGACCTCGCCGCCGTACGGCAGGTGGCCGACCGCGTGGCCGTCATGTACCTGGGCCGCGTCGTGGAGATCGGCGACGGCGCCGCCGTGGCGGAGACCCCCGGGCACCCGTACACCGAGGCGCTGGTGTCGGCCGTTCCGGTTCCGGTGCCGTCGCGGGAACGGGGCCGGCAACGCATCGTGCTGCGCGGCGACGTGCCCAGCCCGGCCGACCCGCCGTCGGGCTGCCGGTTCCGGACCCGCTGCCCGAAGGTGTTCGAGCCGTGCCCGGACCACGACCCCGTCCTCCAGCCGACCGGGCCGGCCCAGGAGGCAGCCTGCCACCTGCACGGCGTCACCGACCACTGACCTGGAAATGATCACGTAGAGCATGGGTGCTCCCGCTTCACCAGGAATGCTTGCCCGGTGAAGCGGGAGGACGCCTGGTGGGCGGCCCAGCGCCGGATCGCCGGTGTGGCCTGCACTCGGGTCTCTCCCGTACACTGATCCTTGGCCCAGGTATGCCTGGGTCAAATTCGCGTGCCCTGAGCGCGGACTTCGCCATCGGTCCCGGCGTCCCCACGGACGGCGGGTGGCGCAGTGCCCATGGGCACCAGGCGCGGCGGCCGACCACCGTCGCGATGAACCGGAACAACGCGCCGGGCGGTCACCACGACCGGCGCGAGAGGAGGAGACGAGGCCATGGCCGTCGTCACCATGCGTCAGCTGCTCGAGAGCGGCGTGCACTTCGGGCACCAGACCCGGCGCTGGAACCCGAAGATGAAGAGGTTCATCTTCACCGAGCGCAACGGCATCTACATCATCGACCTGCAGCAGTCGCTGTCCTACATCGACCGCGCCTACGAGTTCGTCAAGGAGACCGTGGCGCACGGCGGGACGGTTCTGTTCGTCGGCACGAAGAAGCAGGCTCAGGAGGCCGTGCGCGAGCAGGCCACCCGGGTGAACATGCCGTTCGTCACCGAGCGCTGGCTCGGCGGCATGCTGACCAACTTCCAGACCGTGAACAAGCGGCTGCAGCGTCTCAAGGAGCTCGAGGAGCTCGACTTCGACGACGTCGCCGGCTCCGGTCTGACGAAGAAGGAGCTTCTCATGCGCAAGCGTGAGAAGGACAAGCTGGAGCGCACCCTCGGTGGTGTGCGCAACATGGCCAAGGTGCCCAGCGCGGTGTGGATCGTCGACACCAAGAAGGAGCACCTGGCCGTCGACGAGGCGCGCAAGCTCGGCATCCCGATCGTCGCCATCCTCGACACCAACTGCGACCCGGACGAGGTCGACTTCCCGATCCCGGGCAACGACGACGCCATCCGCGCGGTCAGCCTGCTGACCCGGGTCGTGGCCGACTCCGTGGCCGACGGTCTGCTCGGCCGTCAGGGTGGGCGTGCCGACGCCGGCGCCGGTGCCGAGCTGGGCTCGGACGAGCCGCTGGCCGAGTGGGAGAAGGAGCTGCTGCAGCAGTCGCAGTCCGAGGTCGCCGAGGCTCCGGCCGAAGCGCCCGCCGCTGCTGAGGCTCCGGCCGCTGAAGCTTCCGCTACCGAGGCTCCGGCCGCTGAAGCTCCCGCTACCGAGGCTCCGGCCGCTGAAGCTCCCGCTACGGAGGCTCCGGCCGCTGAGGCCCCGGCCGAGGCCGAGGCCGACGCCGCCGTCCAGGGCGCGGACGAGCCCGCCACGCAGCAGGCCTGATCCGACGAACGACGCGGTCCCGGCTCGCCGGTGACCGCACCCGGCCGGGCGGGCGGTCCTGAGCCGCACCGCCCGGTACGTGAACGACCACGAGACCACACAGCTGATACAGAGAGAGTGTGAGGATGCCGAACGTCACTGCAGCCGACGTCAAGCGGCTGCGCGATGCCACGGGCGCGGGCATGATGGACGCGAAGAAGGCGCTGGACGAAGCCGGCGGCGACTTCGACCAGGCCATCGAGGTTCTGCGGATCAAGGGTGCGGCCAAGGCCGCCAAGCGCAGCGCCGAGCGCACCACTGCCAACGGCCTGGTGGCCGCTGAGGGCCCGGCCATGATCGTGCTGGCCTGTGAGACCGACTTCGTCGCGAAGAACGCCGACTTCCAGAAGCTCGCCGCCGACATCGTCGGTGTCGCCGCCACCGCGAAGCCGGCCGACGTCGAGGCGCTGCTGGGCGCGGCGCTGGCCGACGGACGTACGGTCGGCCAGGCCGTCGAGGCCGCGGCCGCCGTCATCGGCGAGAAGATCGAGATCACCAATGTGGCCGTCGTCGACGGCCAGGTGGCCACGTACCTGCACAGGCGGTCGGCCGACCTGCCGCCGCAGGTGGGTGTGCTCGTCGAGTACGCCGCCGACGGCTCCGAGACCGCCGCGCAGGCTGCTCGCGACGCCGCCATGCAGGTGGCCGCGCTGCGTCCGACGTACGCCGTCCGCGACGACGTGCCGGCTGACGTGGTCGAGAACGAGCGGCGCATCGCCGAGGCGACCGCCCGCGAGGAAGGCAAGCCCGAGCAGGCGCTGCCGAAGATCATCGAGGGTCGGGTCAACGGCTTCTTCAAGGAGACCGTGCTGGTCGACCAGCCGTCGGTCAAGGAGTCCAAGAAGACCGTCGGCGCGGTGCTCGAGGCAGCGGGCGTGACGGTGAAGCGGTTCGTCCGTTTCGAGGTCTGACCAGACCCGCCCAGGACGAGCGCAGACACGACCTCAGGAGGCCGGCACCGTGACGGAGACGAATGGAACCCAGACGGTGCCGGCCTCGGCTGTGCCGGGCCCGGCCGAGGGAATGCCCGCCGGAGGCCCGGTCACCCCGTCCGGCCGGCGGGTGCTGCTGAAGCTGTCCGGCGAGGTGTTCGGCGGCGGCGCGGTCGGTGTCGACCCCGAGGTCGTCAAGCGGATCGCCGGGCAGATCGCCGCTGTCGTCCAGGACGGCGTGCAGGTCGCCATCGTCGTCGGCGGGGGCAACTTCTTCCGCGGCGCCGAACTACAGCACCACGGTATGGACCGCGCCCGCGGCGACTACATGGGCATGCTGGGCACGGTCATGAACTGCCTGGCCCTGCAGGACTTCCTCGAACACCGCGGCGTCGACACCCGGGTGCAGACGGCCATCACCATGGGCCAGGTGGCCGAGCCGTACATTCCGCGGCGGGCCGCGCGGCACCTGGAGAAGGGGCGCGTCGTCATCTTCGGCGCCGGCGCAGGCATGCCGTACTTCACCACCGACACCGTCGCAGCCCAGCGGGCGCTCGAGATCAGTTGTGATCGGCTCCTGATGGGCAAGAACGGCGTCGACGGTGTCTATGACGCCGACCCGCGGACCAACCCGCAGGCGCGCAAGTACCGGAGCATCACCTACGCCGACGTGCTGCGGCAGCGGCTGAACGTCGCCGACCCGGCCGCGTTCAGCTTGTGCATGGACAATCAGCTGCCCATCGTGGTCTTCGGGTTGGGCGAGGACAATGGCATCGCCCGGGCCATCCGGGGGGAGCGGATCGGTACCTTGGTCGCCTCGAACGTCGAGACCGTCGTCGAGGCCTGAAGCCCACCCCGGGCGGACCGCCGGCAATCCGCGGCCCGGACGGGGGCACTGAGGGCTTCCGGAACCCCTAGGATCGACCGCACACGCAACGCGAAGGAGTAGTGGTGATCGACGAGACCCTCCTCGAAGCCGAGGAGAAGATGGAGAAGGCCGTGTCGGTCGGCAAGGAGGACTTCGCCTCGATCCGGACCGGGCGAGCCCATCCGTCGCTGTTCAACAAGATCGTGGTCGACTACTACGGTGCGCTGACCCCGGTCAACCAGCTCGCGTCGTTCCACGTCAGCGACGCTCGCATGATCACCGTGCAGCCGTACGACAAGGGTTCGCTCGCTGCCATCGAGCGTGCCATCCGCGACTCCGACCTCGGGGTCAACCCCACCAACGACGGCAACATCGTGCGCGTCGTGCTGCCCACCCTCACCGAGGAGCGTCGCCGCGAGTACATCAAGCTCGCGCGCGAGAAGGCCGAGGGCGCGAAGGTGTCCATCCGCAGCGTGCGCCGGCACGCCAAGGAGACGCTGGACAAGTTGGCCCGTGACGGCGAGGTGGGCGAGGACGACGTGGCCAGGGCCGAGAAGCACCTCGAGTCCGTCACGAAGTCGTACGTGGAGCAGATCGACGAGTTGCTGAAGCACAAGGAAGCCGAGCTGCTCGAGGTCTGATAAGACGTGGTGATGACTGACGGGGCCGCGGACGCTGCCGCTTCGGGTAGCCGGACTCGCCGGCATGGCCGGGCCGGTCGCGACCTGCGCGCCGCCACGCTGGTGGGTGTGGGGCTCGCGGCCGTCGTGCTCAGCACGCTGTTCCTGCTCCGGCCGGCCTTCGTCGCGCTGGTCGTGCTGGTCATGGTGGTCGCCGTCTGGGAGCTGGCCACGGCGTTGGGCACCCGGTCGGTGGCGGTGCCCATCGTCCCGGTGGTCCTGGGCGCCGTGCTCATGCTCGCCGGTGCCTACGCCGGCGGCGGATCGCCGCTCATGGTGGGGCTCGGCCTGACCGCCGCGGCGGTCTGTGCCTGGCGTCTCGGCGACCCCGCGCCCGGGTATCTGCGCGATATCTCCGCCGGCATCCTGACCAGCGTCTATGTCCCGTTCCTGGCCGGTTTCGCCGTCCTCATGGTCCGGGCCGACGACGGCGACTGGCGCGTGTTCGCGTTGCTCGCCGTCGTCGTCGCGTCCGACACCGGTGGCTACGCGGCCGGGGTGCTGTTCGGCCGCCATCCGATGGCACCGAGCGTCAGCCCCAAGAAGTCCTGGGAGGGCTTCTGCGGCTCCCTGCTGCTCGGCACCGGCGCCGGGGTGGCGGTCGCGGTCCTCGCGTTCGACGGGCCCTGGTGGAGCGGCGTCGTCCTGGGCCTGGTCGGCGTCGTCGGCGCCACCCTCGGCGATCTCGGCGAGTCGCTGATCAAACGCGACATCGGCGTGAAGGACATGAGTTCGCTGCTGCCGGGGCACGGCGGGCTGATGGACCGCCTCGACTCCCTGCTGCCGTCCGCGCCGCTGGTCTGGCTGGTGCTGGAGTACGTCGTCACCGCCTGAGCCCGCACGCTTGTGGGACAATCGGTGCCATCATGCCCAGACCCGGTGAGCTCACGCTCGTTCCCGCCCGCCGTGGCAAACCGCCGCGCCACCTTGCCGATCTCGACGTCCAGGGCCGCCGCCAGGCGGTCACTGAGCTGGGGGAGAAGCCCTTCCGGGCGGACCAGCTGTCGCGGCACTACTTCGCCCGGTTCGTGTCCGACCCGCAGCACATGACCGACGTTCCCGCCGGAGCGCGTGAGGCCCTGGCCGGACAGCTGTTGCCGACGCTGGCCACCCCGGTGCGGCACCTGGAGACCGACGCCGGCGACACCCGCAAGACGCTGTGGCGGCTGTTCGACGGCGCCTTGGTCGAGAGCGTGCTCATGCGCTACCGGGGGTCGCGCCCCCGGGTGACGCTGTGCGTGTCCAGCCAGGCCGGCTGTGGCATGAACTGTCCGTTCTGCGCGACCGGTCAACAGGGCCTCACTCGGAACATGTCGGCGGCCGAAATCGTCGAACAGGTCGTGGCGGCGGAACGGATGCTGGCGAACGGCGAGGTCGCCGGCGGCCCCGGCCGGGTGACCAACGTGGTCTTCATGGGCATGGGCGAGCCGCTGGCCAACTACAAGGCCGTGCTCACTGCGGTGCACCGGCTGGTCGAGCCGGCACCGGCGGGCCTCGGCATCGGCCGTCGCGGTGTCACCGTCTCCACCGTCGGCCTGGTGCCGGCCATCGACAAGCTGGCGGCCGAGGGCCTCGGCGTCACCCTGGCGCTGTCGCTGCACGCGCCCGACGACGAGCTGCGCGACGAGCTGGTGCCCATCAACACCCGCTGGAAGGTGGGCGAGGCCATCGACGCCGCGTACCGATATTTCCAGAAGACCGGCCGGCGCGTCTCCATCGAGTACGCTCTGATCCGCGACATCAACGACCACGCCTGGCGCGGCGACCTGCTGGGTAAGCTGCTCAATCAGCGTGGCCGGGGGTGGGTGCACGTGAACCCGATCCCGCTGAACCCCACACCCGGTTCGAAGTGGACCGCGTCGCGTCCGGAAGCGCAGGACGCGTTCGTGGCGGCACTGCAGGACCGTGGGGTTCCGGTGACGATCCGGGATACCAGAGGTAGTGACATCGACGGGGCGTGTGGTCAGTTGGCTACCGTTGGCGATTAGTATGCATTGCGCTTGGCTCGGCCGGTCTCGGGGGATATCGGCGTCCTGGCGACAGAGTTGGCTGGACTCGTCGTCGCCTGGACTCCGCCGCCCGGAGGCCGGCCGTTTGCTGTTCGGGAGGAGAGTGACACCTGGTGGCCGTCAGTCGCGAGCCTGAGTTCCGCACCACCCGTATGCGTGAGGGATATGACCTGGATGCGGTCGACGACTTCGTCGATGTGGTGATCGACGCCTTGGAGGGTCGGCCCGCTGGCCGTTCGGTGACTCCGGAGCAGATCGAAGCCGAGGAGTTCAAGGTCGTCCGCATGCGTGAGGGTTACGTCATGGACGACGTCGACGACTGGCTCGATGCCGCCGCCGCCGAGCTGCGACGGCAGCGCAAGGCCGCGCAGGCGTCGCAGCAGGTCTCGGCCCAGGCGTACAACCCGCAGACCACGACCATGGGCACCGCGCCGGTCGGTCCGCCGCCCGCCGCGCAACCACCGGTCGCGCAACCACCGGTTGCACCGCCGCCGGTCGCGCCCCCGGTGCTGCCGCCGCCGGCCGGGTACGCGGCCGCGCCGAGCGCACCGGCCGGCCCGGGCGGTCCCGGGCCGACGGCGCCGAACCCTACGTACCCCGCGTACTACGAGACGTCCCACGGGACCACGCACGGCTCCACCGCGAACTACGACACCCAGGCGTACGACCCGCTCACCGATTCCGCGGTGAACGAGCTCGACCCGGTGTTGCGGGCGCTGGACCCCTCATTCGGCGCGTCGCAGGAGCAGTACGCACACACGCCGGTGCCCCGCACGCCGGAGCCGGCCGTCGACGACGCCTCGCTGGCCCCGTCGACCACGCCGTCCACCGGGCTGCACCACGTCGAGATCTGGGTGCGCGACCTCGACTCCGCCACTCGCTCCTTCGGGTGGCTGTTCGAGCGGCTGGGGTGGACCCTGTTCCAGGCATGGGAGAACGGCCGCTCCTGGCAGGCGCCGGGCGGCGGGCCGTACGTGGTGCTGGAGTGCTCCCCGGACCTCAGCTGGGTGGCCTACGACCGCAAGGCTCCCGGCCTGAACCATCTAGCGCTGGCGGTGCCGGAGCAGTGGATGGTCGACCGCATCGTCTCCGAGGCGCCGGCCTACGGCTGGCGGCTCATGTTCGCCGACCGGCACCCGCACGCCGGCGGGCCGCATCACTACGCGGCCTACATGGAGAACGAGGACGGCTTCGAGGTCGAGGTCGTCGCGCCCTGAGCGTGAGGTGACGCCGCAGCGGCTCACCGGCCGAGGTAGGCGCCGCCGTTGACGTGCAGCACCTGGCCGGTGACGTGCCCGGCGCCCGATGAGGCCAGGTATCGCACCGCGGCCGTGACGTCGTCGGTGGTGCCTTCGCGCTTGGTCATCGTGGCGTCCACCAGCCGTTGCCGCCTGGCCTCGGTGAGCCTGCCGCGGAAGAACTCGGTGCCCGCGGTCAGTCCCGGTGCCACCACGTTGGCGGTGATGCCCCGTGGCCCGACCTCAGCCGCCAGCGACGCCGTCCACGTCTCGACGGCGGCCTTGGCGGCGCCGTAGTCGCCTGCACCCTGCCTGGCGGCGATGGACCCGATGGTGATGACGCGCCCGCCGGACGGCATCCGTGGCAGCAGGCCCGTGGTCACGAGCACCGCCGTGAGCACGTTCGCCTCGAAGTTCGCCCCCCACAGTGCCGCCAGGGCGGCAAGGTCGCCCGGCGCCGGTGTCGGCAGGTCGAAACCGGTGTTGCCGCCGGCCGCGTTGACCAGAACGTCCACGGTGGGTGGCAGCGTGTCCAGGGCCGCCGTGACCGCGGCCGGGTCGGAGGCGTCGAAGTCCACGGCGCGCACGCCGGCGGAGCCCAGCGAGGCGACGGCGTCGTCGAGCACCTCGCGGCGCCGCCCGGTGATGACGACGGTGTCGCCATCGGCCGCGAACGACGCCGCGACGGCCCGCCCGATGCCGGTGCCGCCGCCGGTGACCACGATCGTGCGTCCAGTCATCCCAAACTCCTTTAGTGCTAAAGTAATTGCCGTGACGGAGCGTAGCGCGGGATGAGCGGCCAGGCCAGCGACGACGGTGCCGACCGCATCCAGGCTGCCTGGCGGCGCGAGTTGCCCGGCGTGCCGGTCGGCTCCATTGGCGTCATCACCCGGATCTGGCGCCTCGGGCAGCTGCTGGCCGAGGACCGCCGCCGCACGCTGGAGCGGCTGGGCATCGACAACCCCACCCTCGACCTGCTCAGCACGCTGCGTCGCGGCGGCCCGCCGTACCGGCTCACCGCGGGTGAGATCGCCGCCAACAGCTTCGTCACGCCCGGCGCGGTGTCGCAGCGGGTGGCCCGGGCCGAGGCCGCCGGGCTGGTGCGGCGTGAGCGCTCCGGCCAGGGTGGACGTCACGGCCACGACGGCCGCACGGTCGTCGTCGCGCTCACCGACGCGGGACGGGAGCTGAACGAGCGCGTCGTCACCGAGCTGCTGCGGCACGAGGAGACGTTGCTGGACGGGCTCGGCGACGCCGAGCGCGAGACCTTGGCCGGGCTGCTGAAGACGATGCTGGGCCAGCTGACCGAACGGTTCGGTGCGCAGGACCGGCCGCCGCCCGCCGGCGGCAACCCGTTACGGTAGCCCGCTATGAAGGTGCTCATCTCGGCCGATATGGAAGGCGCCACCGGCGTCACCTGGCCGGCGGACGTCGAGCCGGGAACCGAGCAGTGGCAGCGCTGCCGGTCGATGTTCACGTCCGACGTCAACGGTGCCATCGCCGGGTTGTTCGACGGCGGAGCCGACGAGGTCCTCGTCAACGAGGCCCACGCCACCATGCGCAACCTGCTGCTCGAGCAGCTGGACGAGCGCGCCACCATGATCACCGGCCGGCACAAGGCGCTGACCATGGTCGAGGGCCTGCAGGCCGGCGACGTCGACGGCGTCGTCTTCCTCGGGTACCACGCCGGTGCCGGAGCCGAAGGCGTCCTCGCCCACACGTACCTGCCCAACTCCATCACCGGTGTCTGGGTTGACGGCGAACCGGCGAGCGAGGGCCGCCTCAACGCCTTCGTCGCCGCGGAGTACGGCACGCCGGTCGTCCTGGTCACCGGCGACGACAAGGCCTGCGTCGACGCCGCCACCTACGCGCCGCACGCCCGCACCGTCGCCGTCAAGGACTACGTCTCCCGCTACGCCGCCCGCTGCCGCCCACCGGCGCGGACGTTCGGCGACATCCGAGCCGAGGCGAAGGCCGCCGCGGCGCTCGCGGTCCGGTCCGCACCCCGTACCCGGACGGAGTCGTACACCGTCGAGGTTGAGGTCGACGCCACCCAGCTGGCGGACTTCGCCGGCATGGTTCCGACGGTGGAGCGGGTGGCCGAGCGCCGGGTCCGCTACGTCGTACTCACCGCGTACGAGATGATCCGCTGTTTCAAGGCCGTGACCACCCTCATCTCCAACGGCATCGAGAAGAACTATGGCTGAGCCGGACGTCGTCACCCTCACCTCCGACCTCATCCGCATCGACACCACGAACCCCGGCGACGGCACCGGCCGGGAGCTGCCGGCCGCCGAGTACGTC
Source organism: Jiangella gansuensis DSM 44835 (assembly GCF_000515395.1). Taxonomy (NCBI): domain Bacteria; kingdom Bacillati; phylum Actinomycetota; class Actinomycetes; order Jiangellales; family Jiangellaceae; genus Jiangella; species Jiangella gansuensis. The sequence goes on from NZ_KI911782.1 coordinate 2,018,974, forward strand.
GCCGAGAAGCTCGCCGATGTGGGCGTCGACGCCGACGTCCTGGTGTCCGCGCCGAACCGGGCGAACGTCGTCGCCCGCATCCCCGGCACCGAGCCGGACCTTCCGGGGCTGCTGGTGCACGGCCACCTGGACGTCGTCCCGGCCGAGGCGGCCGACTGGTCGGTCCCGCCGTTCTCCGGCGAGGTCCGCGACGGCGTCGTCTGGGGCCGCGGCGCCGTGGACATGAAGGGCATGGACGCGATGATGCTCGCCGTCGTCCGGGCCTGGATGCGTGAGGGACGGCGGCCGCGCCGCGACGTCGTGCTGGCGTTCACCGCCGACGAGGAAGGCAGCGCCCGGCACGGCTCGGGCTGGCTCGCTGCCGAGCACCCGGAGCTGTTCGAGGGGTGCACCGAAGGCATCAGCGAGTCCGGCGGCTACACATTCCATGTGGGCGACCAGCGGTTGTATCCCGTCGCCGCCGGCGAACGCGGCACCGCCTGGATGAAGCTGACCGCCACCGGCCGGGCCGGGCACGGGTCGAAGGTCAACGCCGAGAACGCCGTCGCCGCCCTGGCCGGCGCCATGCACCGGCTGTACGAATACGAGTGGCCGGTCCGGCTGACCCCGACCGTCCAGGCGTCGGTCGAGGCGATCGGGGCTGCCCTCGGTGTCCCGGTCGATCTGACCGACCTGGACGGGACCGTCGCGAAGTTCGGGGAGGCCCGCGCGCTGGTCGAGGCGGTGCTGCGCAACAGCACGAACCCGACCATGCTCAACGCCGGCTACAAGGTCAACGTCATCCCGGAGACCGCCGTCGGCATGGTCGACGGCCGGATCGTGCCCGGCGCCCGCGACGAGTTCGAAGCCACCGTCGCCGAGCTCGTCGGGCCGGACGTGCGGTGGGAGTACGAGCACGCCGAGATCCCGCTGTCCGCGGACCCGGCCTCGCCGACCTTCGCGGCGATGGCGGCGGCGCTGACCGCCGAAGACCCGGGCGGGCACGTCGTCCCGATGTGCATGGCCGGCGGCACCGACGCCAAACAGTTCTCGCGGCTGGGCATCGTCGGTTACGGCTTCGCTCCGCTGCGGATGCCGCCGGATCTCGACTACGGTGCCTTGTTCCACGGTGTCGACGAGCGGGTGCCCGTCGACGCGCTGGAGTTCGGTACCCGCGTACTCGACCGTTTCCTCACCACCGTCGGCTGACGCAAGGAGTTTGTGCCGTGCCGCAGATCGCACCGTACGGAAGTTGGCCCTCGCCGGTGGCAGCGGACCTGGTCGCCGAGCACGACGGCCGGCCGGGCTGGGTCAGCCACGACGGCGAGCGCGCCTGGTGGTTGCGGCCGCAGCCGGCCGAGGGCGGCCGCATCGCGTTGCTGCGCTCGGGGGCCGACGGTGAGCCCGAGGTGGTGCTGCCGGCGCCGTGGAACGTCCGCACCCGGGTGCACGAGTACGGCGGCATGGCGTACCTGCTGGTTCCGGAGTCTTCGGGCGGCGGGCCGTCGGTGGTGTTCGCCGAGTTCTCCGACCAGCGGCTGTACCGGTACTGGCCGGACGACGCGCGGCGCGAGGCGGTGGCGCTGACACCGGAGCCGCCGCTGCCGTCGGGGCTGCGCTACGCCGAGCCGGTGCTGTCGCCGGACCGCCGCGAGGTGTGGTGCATCCGCGAGGAGCACACCGGGCCGCAGTCCACGGACGTGCGGCGGGCCATCGTCGCGGTGCCTCTGGACGGCTCGGCCGACGTCCGGGTGCTGGTCGAGGACACCCACTTCCTCGCCTGCCCGCGCACGTCGCCCGACGGCAGCCGGTTGTCCTGGATCGGCTGGGAACACCCGAGCATGCCCTGGGACGGAACGCTGCTGCGCGTCGCGCCGGTCAGCGTCGGCGCGGGCGGCGTCGCCGACGTGGGTGAGCCGGTCACCGTCGCCGGCGGTCCGGACGAGGCCATCGCGCAGGCGGAATGGGAGTCCGCGGAGTCACTGCTGGTGGCCACGGACCGCACCGGCTGGTGGAACCTGCACCGGGTGACCCTGGACGGCGGCGAGCCGGTCAACCTGTGCGAGCGGGACGAGGAGTTCGCCGGCCCGCTGTGGCAGCTCGGCATGCGCTGGTTCGCGCTCCTGCCCGACGGCCGGGTCGCCACCATCCACGGGCGCGCCGCCACCACGCTGAGCCTCCTCGACCCCGCCACCGGCCTGCTGCACGACCTCGCCGAGGACGACCGCACCGAGTGGGCGCCGACGCTCGCGGTCGCCGGTGACGCCGTGGCCGGTGTCGCGGCCTCTCCGGACACTCCGTTCGAGGTGGTCACGGCAGCGGGTGGTCAGACGCGGGTCACGGCGCCGGCGTCGTCCACGGTGCCGGCGACGGCGCTGCCCCGGCCGGAGGCGCGTACGTTCGCCGGGCCGGAGGGCCGCGACGTGCACGCCATCGTGTATCCGCCCACCGGGGACGGGTTCGCCGCGCCCGACGGTGAGCTGCCGCCGTACGTCGTGTTCGTGCACGGCGGGCCGACCAGCCGGGTGCCGATGGTGCAGGACCTGGAGATCGCGTACTTCACCAGCCGAGGGATCGGCGTCGTCGAGGTGAACTACGGCGGATCCACCGGCTTCGGCCGCGACTACCGCAACCGGCTGCGGCACAACTGGGGTGTCGTCGACGTCGAGGACGCCGTCGCGGCGGCCCGCGCGCTGGTCGCGGAAGGCGCCGCCGACCCGGACCGGCTGGCCATCCGCGGCGGCAGCGCCGGCGGCTGGACGTCGGCCGCCGCCCTGGCATTCACCGACGCCTTCGCCTGCGCGACGATCATGTACCCGGTGCTCGACCTCGTCGCCTTCCGCAGCGGTGAGACGCACGACTTCGAATCGCAGTACCTGGAGTCGCTGGTCGGTCCGTGGCCCGAGACGGCCGAGCGGTACCGGTCGCGGTCGCCGATCAACGTGCCCGAGCGGTTCACCGTCCCGTTCCTGCTGCTGCAGGGCCTCGAGGACGAGGTCTGCCCGCCGGGGCCGACGGCGCGGTTCGTCGAACGAGTGGCAGAGCTCGGCTCGCCGCACGAATACATCACGTTCGAGGGTGAGCAGCACGGCTTCCGCCGCAAGGAGACCATCGTGGCCGCGCTGGAGGCAGAGCTGGCGCTCTACGCCCGCGTCTTCGGGTTCACGGCCGCATGACGGCGCGCGCTGTGGCGGCGGGGATGCGGCCGCGCCGGCTGGTGCCGGGGGACCGGGTCGCCGTCGTCGCGCCGAGCGGCCCGGTGCCGAAGGACCGTCTCGACCGAGGCTGCGACATCTTGCGCGGCTGGGGCCTGGACGTCGTCGTCATGCCGCACGTCCTGGACACGCATGCGTCGTTCGGGTACCTGGCCGGCGCCGACGCCGACCGGGCCGCCGACCTCGAAGCCGCCTGGTGCGACCCTGACGTGGCCGCCGTGTTGTGCGCGCGGGGCGGGTACGGCGTCCAACGGCTGTCCGAGCTGCTCGACTGGTCGCGGATGGCGGCGGCGGTGCGGGACAACGGCCCGAAGGCGTTCGTCGGCTACAGCGACATCACCGCACTGCACGCCGCGTTCGCCACCAAGCTCGGGGTGGCCACGGTGCACGGCCCGATGGTCGCCACCGAGGCGTTCGTGACCGACGGGCGGACGTCGTCGTCCCTGCGGGAGCAGCTGTTCGCGCCGGAGTCGGACACCGCCCGGGTGCTGACGTCGCCGGGGGCTCGGTGCCTGGTGCCGGGGCTCGCATCCGGTGTGACCGCGGGAGGCTGTCTCGCACTGGTGGCCGCCGAGCTCGGGACGCCGACCGGCCTGCCGTCGGCGGCCGGCGCGATCGTGCTGCTGGAGGACGTGGACGAGAAGGCCTACCGGATCGACGGTTTCCTCACCCACCTGCTGCGGGCCGGCTGGTTCGACGGCGTAGCCGGGATCGCCCTGGGCTCCTGGCACGAGTGCGAACCCGTGGAGGACCTGGTCCTGGACCGCCTCGGCGGGCTCGGAGTCCCCATCGTGACGGAGCTCGGCTTCGGCCACGGCCCGTCCACCATCAGCGTCCCGCTCGGCGTTCCCGCGGTGCTCGACGCCGACGCCGCCACCCTGACGCTGGCCATCCCCGCATCGACCTGAAAATGATCACGTGCACCATGGGTGTACCCGCTCCACCAGGAATGCTTGCCCGCTGCAGCGGGAGAAACCCTGGTGACGCGGCCCGGCGCGATTTCCGGTCAGACGGCTTCGGCGACCGCTATCGTCCAATGCCGTGAGCGCGCTGCTGTGGGGCCTGCTGGCCAGTTCCTCACTGGTGATCGGCGCGCTCATCGTGCTGGTGCGCCCGCCCGGTCAGCGCACCGTGGCGCTGGTCATGGCGTTCGGTGCCGGCGTCCTGATCAGCGCCGTCGCCTATGACCTGGTCGAAGACGCCTTCGAGCATGCCGACGCGTGGACGCTGCTGCTCGGCCTCGGCGCGGGCGCCGTCACCTTCTACGCCGGCGACCTGCTCATCGACCGGCTCGGCGGTGCCGACCGGAAGCGCTCTACCGGCGCGCAGGCTGCCGGCGGGGGAGCGGCCATCGCGTTCGGCACCGTCCTGGACGGCGTGCCGGAGTCCGTCGTCCTCGGGACCACGCTGGTCGGCGGCTCGGGCGTCAGCGTCGCCATGCTCGCCGCGGTGTTCCTGTCCAACCTGCCCGAGGCGATGTCGGCGACGTCCGGGCTGGTGAAGTCGGGGACGCCGCGCCGTTCGATCATGCTCCTCTGGTTGGCGACGACGGCGGTGTCCGGCGTGGCCGCGTGGCTGGGCTGGTACGTCCTCGGCGGCGCGGACGCGGGTGCGGTCGGGTTCGTGCAGGCGTTCGCCGCCGGCGCTCTGCTGACCATGCTCGCCGACACCATGATCCCTGAGGCCTACGAGTTCGGCGGCCCGTCCACCGGCCTCATGACGGTGCTCGGCTTCAGCGTCGCGTTCGGCCTGAGCACCCTGGCGTAGACGGGGGCCAGTCACTGCATCCGTGGATCGCGGGTGGGGTCGGCATACATGGCCGGGCAGTCGTCGTCGACGGCTTGACGACGCAGTTCGTAGTGCCAGGGCTCGTTGCCGTAGATCTGGCACAGCCCGTACTCGGCGCCGTGTTCGGACAGCCACGCCGTCGCATCGGAGGGGCCGATGTCGACCGCGTCCCCCGACACGTGAAGTGACGTGTCCGCGCTGGAAACCCATCGGGCCGCTTCCTCCTCCGACCCATACTCGGAGATCGCCTCGCGAAGCAGCTGATCCTGGTACTCCGGGGAACGCCAGCCACTGTTGACGTAGAACGTGACGCCGTCGTCCGCGGCATCCGTCGCCGCTTCGCGCAGGGCTCGGAGCAGCTCGGAGTCGAGGTTGGCGACGCCGGGATACTCGTCGTCGAACACCGTCACGCCGTCGGGAACGGCGCCGTCCGCCACATCGCGATCGTCACCTGCACCGTGGGGGCCGCCCGCAGGACGAGGTGGCCTCAGGTGACGATCTGTGGCCGCCGACGGGGCGTCGGGAGTCACCGCGGGGGTGTCGGTGACCGCCGTGTCGACGGCGGGCGATGCGCCCGACGACGACGAGGATTCCTGCGGCCGGAGAACGAGGACCCCGACAAGCGTCGCGCTGACGGCCAGGGCGGCAACGAGAGCAGCGAGGACGGTCGACAGGGTACGGCGGGTTCGTGCTGGGTGGTTGTCGGACATGCATCCCAGTCAAGGCGGCGCGGTGTTGCCAGGGCGTATGCGGTTTTCGATATGCCGGCGATATGCGCCGGTCCGTAGCATCGAGGCATGCGTGTGTTGGTCGTCGAGGACGAGCCCTACATGGCAGAAGCCATCCGCGACGGGCTGCGTCTGGAAGCGATCACGGCCGACATCGCCGGTGGCGGAGACACCGCTCTGGAGCTGCTGAGCGTCAACGCCTACGACCTGGCCGTCCTCGACCGCGACATCCCTGGGCCCTCCGGCGACGAGATCGCCACACGCATCGTCGCCTCCGGCAGCGGCATGCCGATTCTCATGCTCACCGCCGCCGACCGGCTCGACGACAAGGCCTCCGGGTTCGAGCTCGGCGCCGACGACTACCTGACGAAGCCCTTCGCACTCCGAGAACTCGTACTGCGTCTCAGAGCACTCGACCGCAGGCGCGCCCACAACAGGCCACCCGTGCGAGAGCTCGCGGGCCTACAGGTGGACCCGTTCCGCCGCGAGGTCTACCGCGACGGCCGCTACGTCGCGCTCACCCGCAAGCAGTTCGCCGTGCTCGAGGTTCTCGTCGCCGCCGAAGGCGGTGTCGTCAGCGCCGAAGAGTTGCTGGCGCGGGCGTGGGACGAGAACGCCGACCCGTTCACCAACGCCGTGCGCATCACGGTCTCGGCCCTGCGCAAACGCCTCGGCGAACCCTGGGTCGTCGCCACTGTGCCCGGTGTCGGGTACCGCATCGATACCGGACCGGACGCCGGAGGCGCGGCAGGTGAGCGTGGCTAGAGCACGCGGCCTGAGCGTCCGCCTCAAGCTCACCCTCAGCTACGCCGGCTTCCTCATGCTCGCGGGCGCCCTGCTGCTCGCGACCGTGTGGAGGTTCCTCCTGCACTACGTGCCCGACCGCGTGCGCTTCAGCCCCGGCCCCTTCAGCCCTACCCGCTCCGATCTCCTGGATGCTTTCGCGCCGAGGGCGGCCCAGGCGCTGGCGTTCCTACTGGTGTTCGGCCTGGTGGGAGGGTGGATTCTCGCCGGGCGGATGCTCGCCCCACTGACGCGCATCACCGACGCCACCCGTCTGGCGGCGGACGGATCGCTCGCCCACCGGATCCAGTTGGAGGGCCGCAAGGACGAGTTCCGTGAACTCGCGGACGCCTTCGACACCATGCTCGCCCAGCTCGAGGCACACGTCGCCGAACAGCAGAGATTCGCCGCCAACGCCTCCCACGAACTGCGCACCCCACTGGCTATCACGCAGGCACTCCTCGACGTCGCCCGCAACGATCGGCAGCGCGACACCGACGAGCTCCTCGAACGCCTGCACCTCGTCAACACCCGAGCGATCGACCTCACCGAGGCACTGCTCCTGCTCAGCCGCGCCGACCAACGCTCCTTCACCCGAGAACACGTCGACCTGTCCCTCATTGCGGAAGAAGCCACGGAAGCACTCCTCCCCCTCGCGGAGAAGCGCGGCCTGACCCTCGAGACCTCCGGCGCGATGGCCCCCACCATCGGCTCGCAAGCGCTCCTGCTGCAGATGACGACGAACCTCGTGCACAACGCGATCGTCCACAACCGGCCTGAACAGGGCGCCGTGTGGGTGACGACCAGCGTGCACCCCGAGGCCGTGGCACTCACTGTCGAGAATACCGGCGAGAAGCTCGCGCCGCAGTTGGTCTCGACCCTCACCGAACCGTTCCAGCGCGGCGCCACACGCACCCGCGCCGACCACGCAGGCGTCGGCCTCGGCCTGGCGATCGTCAAGAGCATCGCCCGAGCACACGACGGAACGCTCACCATCGTTCCCCGCCCCGGCGGCGGACTCCGCGTCACGGTGCGGCTCACTTCCGCGCGCGTCCGAGGAGACGCCGCACCGGTGTGATCGTCTTCTGGGCTGCGGTTTCGACGGCGTGAAGCTCCGGCCCGGGCGGCGGGTGGGTGCGTAGGCACGCGGCCAGCCCCGGCTCGACCGCTACTCGGTGTTACCGTATAGTGGTACTCGGTACTACCGGGTACCGGAAGACCGAAAGGGTCCGCGATGGACGACCTGACGGAAATGCTGAAGGGCACGCTCGAGGGCTGCGTGCTCGAGATCATCGGCAGCGAGGAGACCTACGGGTACGCCATCACACGTCGGCTCAACGAGCTCGGCTTCGCCGACGTCATCGAGGGGACGATTTACACCATCCTGCTCCGACTGGAGAAGAACGGGCTCGTCCAGGTGACGAAACGACCGTCCGACCTGGGCCCGCCGCGCAAGTTCTATGCGCTCAACGACGCGGGACGCGAAGAACTCGCAAGATTCTGGGCGAAATGGGAGTACATCACATCTCGGATCGACAAGCTCAAGGAGGGCGGGCGATGAAGTTCTGGGAGACCATCACAGGCAGCGATCTCACCAGGGACTGGAAGGCCTTCGAAGCCCGGGCCGACGCATTGCCGGCCGACTACCGGGCGGCGTGGGACCAGATCAAAGGTCATCTCTTTCCCTACGCGGACTTCACAGGTCGCAACCTGACGCCGATTCTCGACGGTGCTCTGGGGCTGCTCGAAGAGACAGCGGCCGATGGGCAGAGCGTCGAGGAAGTGCTGGGTGACGACATCGAGGGCTTCTGCGCTGCTCTGGCCGGTGAAGAAGGCGCCCGCAGCTACCGCGACCGGTGGCGCGAGCAGTTGAACCGGAACGTCGCGAGGAAACTGGGCCAGCTAGGAGGCTGACGTGGGCATCCAGGACATCATCGAGGGAAAGAAGCAATGGCGGTCGCACCTGGCGCGGGTCAAGGCGCTCCCACCGGACTACCAGATCGTCTACAAGGAGATTCAGCGGTACTTCTTCAAGATCGGGCCGGTCGGGTTGGCTGACGGGTCCCTGCTCACGGGGATCGTGGACTTCTTCGAGGAGGGCGTCGCGGCCGGCAAGGGGGTTCTGGAGCTCATCGGCACCGACGTCGCGGCCTTCTGCGACGACCTGGTGAAAGACTCGCCTACCTATGCGGACATCTATCAGGAATCCATCAGCGCGAGGCGCCCGGTCGAGGAGTAGCGTCAACTGACTACCCCGGTTAGCCCGGACCTTTCAGGGGGCCGGCGGGTGCGACGGTTGCTGCCGGCCTCCCTTTCGTCCGTCCTCATGTGACCATCGGAACCGCTGTAGATGGGGAAGGATGAGTGTGCGCATCGGGGGCGCTTCGAGGACGCCATCGAGGAAGCCAGGCTGGCGCAAGGGGACCGCAGCCAACCGCCGTGGGCTGAGAGGCCCAGGCCGTTCACGTGCCGGGTGTCGGCTATTCGTCGCGGGGCTCCCGATCGGCCAGGATCTTGTCGATGCCTGCCGCCTGCTCGGTGTGTCCGGTGGCCAGGTAGCTCTCCTTGGCGTCGAGCAGGTCGGCGCGGGCCGAGTCGGCGTGCTCACCCTCGACCGGTCCGGAACGCCGGCCGGCCGCCGTCAGCTCGGCCAGACGCTGGCGGTAACCGGGCGGCTCCGGCCGCGAGTACTCCCGCTCTGCGCCCGGCTCCCGGTACGCGGCGAGGTCGTCAAAAGTGAGGCCACGTGCAGCGAGCCATTGCCTCGTCGCTTCCGGTACGCGTGTGGTGTCCTTGGTGGGGATGTCGCGCATGTAGGTGGTCATGCGATGCCGGCCCCAACGGTCGCGGGGGACAGGATACGGGTCACCAGGTGGCGGTTCAGCCCCGAAGACGTCGAACCACAGATCACGCAGGATCTCGTCGGTGTTCCATTGGGTCTCGGAGGGCAGCGGACCAAACGACGAGTCTCGGATGTGAGCGGCCAGTTCGTCGCGGAAGCCGCGGATATCGTGGAAATTCGTCTCCAGCCTCGCGGGGACGTTGTTGCAGGCCTCCTGGTAGAAGTCCAGCAACTCGCCGCCGCCGTCGCTGAAGGTCTGTCGCCACCACCGAAAGTTTGCACTGATCTCCATCACATCTCCACGTACTCGAACTGATGGCCGCTGTCGTCGAGGAAGTAGCTGGTGATCAGCCGCCACGACTGGTCGGGCCGCTTCGCGAACATCACCAGGCTGCCGGGGCGCTGTCCTCGGCTCACGATGTCGTACTCGCGGACAGCAGGTGCCTCGCCATGACCCTTGTTGGCGGAGGCGCGGCTGTCCAGCCACATTCTCATGCCTGGGTCGGTGTCAGTGCCCGGCGCCCGAAGCGAATAGACATCCTCGGATCTGATGCTGGCGGTCTCCGGCCGGAGGAACAGTCCGACGAATGTCTCGCCCTCCGCCTTGGCATCGAGGTAGGCGTCCAACTCGGCCTGGGTGCGGCCGGCGGCGTTGAACACAGCGATCAACGGCTTGGCGACGGCATCTGGCGAGGTGTAGTGACCGCAGGTGGTGCCGACCTGATGCGCTTGGCCGTTCCAGCGGTGCGACTCGGTCGAACCGTCCGGGTTGAGCTGCCAGTCGTCATCGCCCGCCGGGTCAAGGCGCCACTGGACGCGTGCGAGTTGGTGCTCGCGCCGCAGGTGGTGCCCGTGCCGCTGGACCGCATGCGACGACTGCCCGAACAGGAGCGTACGGGCCAGTGCTTGGAGCTTCGGTGGAAAGCGGGCCACCACCTGGTTGATCGCCCGACGTTTCGACGCGGCATCCGGTAGGCGCCGTGCAATGGCGTCGGCGTCGTGGGCGGTGCTGACAAGGTCGGGGAGGGGCGCGGGCGGTTCGGCCAGGTCGGCTGGCTCGCCGGGCCCGGTGGCGTGTGGCGGCGCCAGCGGGGCGGTGTCGCCGTCGGGCGGTCGCAGGAGCGCCTCGATCTGGCTCGCTTCGGTGGCCATGGCGTGGCCGATGGCGTCGGTGGCGTCCTCGCGGATGGCGGTCATCTGGGTGCCGAGGAGCCTGATCTCGTGCGCGGTCTCGTGCAGTACCTGTCTGAGCTCAGGCGTCGTCGGCCGTTCGATGAGCTCGACGATGGCGTCGATAGCCGTCTTGATCGAGTCGTCGACGGGTTCGGCGTCGGCGGACAGGCCGGCCCGTACCGCGCGCAGCCTCCGGGCAGCCGAAGCCACGTCGGGGTCGTCGTCCGCGCTCATACCTGCCCGCCCCTGCATCGCGCCGATCTATCGCACCACCGTAATGCACACACCAGGCGTGTTACCGCTGCACCAGGCAAGCATTCCTGGTGAAGCGGTAACACGCATGGGGGACGTGATCATTTCCGGGCGGGGGAGAGAGGGGCAGGTCAGCGGGGGCGGCCGTGGATCAGGGGGTTGGTGATCTCGAGGCGGCGGACGACCTCGTTGACGTCGTTGTCGCCGGAAGCGTCGGGGAGGCCGAAGTCGCGGGCCTCGATGACGACGCGGTCGGCATAGACGTCGAGGGTGAGGCCGCGGTTGATGTCGCGGGTGACCACTTCGGAGATGCCACTGGTGTTCTCGCCGCGGGCGTCCCATTCGACGTGCATGGCGCCGGTGTTGACGGCGGTGAACCCGTCGGGGTGGCCGCCGGGGACGCGCCGCTGGACGGCCCAGTCGCCGAGTTCGAACGGATAGTGGGTGTGCCCGGTGAGCAGGATGGCGTTGGGGTGGTCGCCCAGGATCGCGGTCAGTTCGGCGTTGCGTTCGTGGTGGTCGTGGTACCAGGGGATCCACGACGCGGAGACGGTGTCGCCGAGCGGGAAGTGCGTGATGACGACGACCTGCTTGCGCTGCCGGGTCCAGTGGTCCAGGCGCGACTCGAACCAGGCGACCTGCTCGTCGGACATCCCGACCTCCGGCGGCCGGGGGTACTCCTGGCCGAGCACCAGGACGGGGACGTCCCCGCCGGCGCCGGAAATGACGTACTCGTCCCACACCCGGTCGCGCGAAGCGAACTGGAGGAAGCGGTCGCGCAGCGTCTCCCAGGTCTCGCCGGCGTAGCTCTCGTGGTTGCCGATCGCGGCCACCACCTCGTCCGGGACGATGTCCTGCGCACCGTCCATGACGTCGTAGATCTCCTGCCACTCCCGGGTGGTGCCGGAGTTCACGATGTCGCCGACCATCAGCATGCCGGCGGCGTCGGGCCGGACGGCGGACAGGTCGCGCAAGCCGTGCGCGAGGTCGCCGGGGTGGCCCTGGATGTCGCTGACCACCCACAGCGAGGTGGCCTCGTCGACGGGCGGGGTGGGTGTCGCGGTGGTGCGGACGGAGACGCTGTCGACGGCCCAGTACCAGGAGTTGCGCGGCGCATCGAGCCGCCAGCGGAACACCGCCTGTCGCACGCCCTGGGGTACGTCCACCCGCAGCGCTTCGGTGCTGTTGGCGAGGGTGCCGTCGTAGTTGTTCACCGTGTTGGTGCTGTCGTAGCGCAGTAGTTCGGTCTGGATGCCGCTGCCGTCGAACTCGACCGTGACGGTGGCGGTCTGGCCGGTCCATGGCCGCAGGTGGGAGTCGAAGGTCAGCTCGACGGCGTCGTGGCCCCAGACCCGCACCGGTGCCGACACGAGCGTGGTGTCGTAGCGGTCGGCCGCACCCGGTGCGTCGTCGTACTCGTCGGAGTCGGCGACGGCGATGACGTCGTCGGCGCGGCCGAACCGGTGGCGCATCTGGTCCTCGGCGGCGACCCAGTGCTCGCGCGTGGTGAACGTCCAGCCGCGCCAGTCGTCGACGCCGCCGGCGCTCATCTCGGGCGCGATCTCGACCGACCAGCCCTTCGGCCCGGAGTGGGTGTAGCCGGAGGCGGCGACCTCGCCGGCCAGGCCGTTGAAGCTCTCCCGCCACAGGGTCTGGTGGCCGAGCCGCTGGGACGCGCGCTCAGCTCGCTCGTCGTCCGTTGCGGCACCGGCCGACAGCCCGGCGAACAGGCCGGCGACCACCGACGTCGCCGTCGCCGCCGCCAACAGGGCCACACTCGCGCGACCGCGCGCTCGGATCGTCATGAGCCGGACGGTAGGGGCGCAAGGTGACGAAACGTCGGGAAGCGGGCGACGCGCAGGTGACCAGCTGGGGGCGCCTGCCCTTCCCGCTGTGATGACCGACACAGTGTGCAACTTTTCAGGCATAGAAGAATTGCGCACAGCGCAAGATGTGAGTTAGTGTCAGATCACGCGAACCGTCGCGTGACCGCAGTCTCACACCGAAGTGACGCGGCGCTCACCTGGCTCTCAGCCCGTTCACAGGTTCGTCGTGGTGTCCTGACGCCGCTCTTCTCAACTTGACTTGGAGTCCTCGGTGGCGACTTTCCTCTACCGGCTCGGCCGGTTCTCGTATCGACGCCGCAGGCTGGTCGGAGCGATCTGGCTGGCCCTGCTCGCGCTGTTCGGCGTGGGTGCCGCGACGCTGTCCGGCCCCACGTCGGACACGTTCTCCATTCCCGGCACCGAGTCCCAGCAGGCCTTCGACCTGCTCGAGGAGCGGTTCCCCGGCGGCAACACCGACGGTGCGACGGCGCGCGTCGTGTTCGCCGCCCCTGACGGTGAGACGCTCACCGATCCGCAGAACCAGGCGGTCGTCTCGGACGTGCTCGCCGAGCTGACGACGGCCCCGCAGGTCGCCGACGTGCCCGACCCGTTCCAGGTCGGTACCGTCTCCGAGGATGGGCGCATCGCGTTCTCGCAGGTGACGTACTCGGTTCCGTTCTTCGACCTCACCGACGAAGCTCGTGAGGCGCTGACCGAGGCGGCCGACGTCGGGCGCGACGCCGGGCTGACGGTCGAGCTCGGTGGCGAGGCGGCCATGAGCAACGAGGAGCCGGCCGGCACGGAGATCATCGGCATCGGCGTCGCCGCGGTGGTGCTGATCATCACCTTCGGTTCGCTCATCGCGGCCGGGCTGCCGCTGCTCACGGCCATCCTCGGCATCGCCGTCGGCATGTCGGCCATCACCGCCGCCAGCGGGTTCATGGACATCGGGTCCAGCACGCCGACGCTGGCGCTGATGCTCGGTCTGGCGGTCGGCATCGACTACGCCCTGTTCATCGTCTCGCGGTACCGGCACGAGCTGGCCGAAGGCCGAGCGGGGGAGGAGGCGGCCGGCCGGGCCGTCGGAACCGCGGGTTCGGCGGTCGTGTTCGCCGGTCTGACTGTCATGATCGCGCTGGCCGGACTGTTCGTGGTCGACATCCCGATGCTGACCGAGATGGGTCTGGCGGCCGCGCTCACCGTCGGCATCGCCGTCATCATCGCGCTCAGCCTGCTGCCGGCACTGCTCGGTTTCGCCAAGCACCGCGTCCTGGGCGGGCGTATCCCCGGACTGCGGCGCACCCGCGACCCGGAGGCGAGCGACGGGCGCCGGACGCTGGGCCGCCGGTGGGCCGAGCTCATCACCCGCCGGCCAATCCCGGTGCTGGTGATCGCCGGAGCGGCCATGCTCGCGCTGGCGGCTCCGCTGACCGACCTGCGACTGGGGCTGCCGGACGAGGGCAGCTCCCCGCCGGACAGCACTCAGCGCCAGGCCTACGACCTCACTGTCGAGGGCTTCGGCGCGGGGTTCAACGGCCCGCTCACGGTCGTGGTCGACGCGGCCGGCAGCTCCGACCCGCAGGCCGCGGCCGATGAGGTCGTGACGTCGCTGCAGGGCCTGGACGGTGTCGTCAACGTCACGCCGCCGGCGTTCAACGAGGCCGGCGACACCGCGATCGTCAACGTCGTGCCGCAGTACGGGCCCGGCAGTGCCGAGACCGAGGACCTGGTCGGTGACATCCGTGACCAGGTCGGCGACGTCGGCGAGGTGACGGGGGCGGAGGTCTCCGTCACCGGCAACACCGCCATCAACATCGACTTCTCCGAGCGGATGGCCGAGGCGCTGCTGCCGTACCTGGCATTGGTGGTCGGTCTGTCGTTCGTGCTGCTGATGCTGGTGTTCCGGTCGCTGCTGGTGCCGCTGAAGGCGGCGCTGGGCTTCCTGCTCACCATGGGTGCCACGTTCGGCGCCATCGTGGCGGTGTTCCAGTGGGGTTGGTTCAACGGGCTGCTGGGTATCGAGCAGACCGGGCCGATCATCAGCATGCTGCCGATCTTCCTGATCGGTGTGGTGTTCGGCCTCGCGATGGACTACCAGGTGTTCCTGGTCACGCGGATGCGCGAGGAGCACGTGCACGGTGCGTCGCCCACGGACGCGGTGGTGGTCGGCTTCCAGCACGGCGCGCGGGTGGTGGCCGCGGCCGCGGTCATCATGATCAGCGTGTTCGCCGCCTTCATCTTCGGTGGCGAGGACGTGATCATGCAGGTGGGCCTGGCGCTGGCGGCCGCCGTGGCGTTCGACGCCTTCGTGGTCCGCATGACCATCGTCCCGGCGGTCATGACGCTGCTGGGCAGCCGGGCCTGGTTCCTGCCGAGGTGGCTGGACCGCATCCTGCCCAACGTGGACGTCGAGGGGGAGAAGCTGACCCAGTACCTCGAGGACCCGCCGGAGCGGGAGCCGCGGCTGGAGCCGGCCAAGAGCTGAGTCTCCCAGTGGCGCCTGAGCGGGCGGCCCGGACCGTGGTCCGGCCGCCCGCTCTTTCGTGCAGTGTGAGAAAGACTGCATCTCAAGAAAAGTTGCGCAAGGTGAAAAGATCCGGGGTAGAGTGAAGAACCATGGCAACGCTTCTCTACCGGCTCGGCCGGTTCTCGTACCGGCGCCGCCGCCTCGTCGCGCTGATCTGGGTGGTGCTGCTCGGCGTCTTCGGCGCCGGCGCCGCCACCCTGTCCGGGCAGACGTCCGACTCGTTCTCCATTCCGGGCACCGAATCCCAGGAAGCCCTGGACCTGCTGGCCGACCGGTTCCCCGAGGCCGCCGCCGACGGCGCCCAGGGCCGGGTGGTCTTCGCCGCCCCGGACGGTGAAACGCTCGCCGACCCGGCCAACCAGCAGATCGTGCAGAGCGTCGTCGCCGAGCTGGCCGAGGCGCCGCAGGTCGCCAGCGTCGCCGACCCGTACCAGTCGCAGGCGGTGTCCCCGGACGGCGCCATCGCGTACGCGCAGGTCAACTACGACGTCATGTTCGGTGACCTGTCCGACGAGGCGAGGGAAGGGCTGGACGATGCCGTGCAGGCGGGCCGCGACGCCGGGCTGACCGTAGAGGTCGGCGGCGACGTCGTCGAGGAGGTGCCGGCCACCGGCGCCACCGAGCTGGTGGGTGTGGCGGTCGCCGCGCTGGTCCTGATCATCACGTTCGGCTCGTTCGTTGCCGCCGGGCTACCGCTGCTGACCGCCGTCCTGGGCGTGAGCATCGGCGTCGCCGGCATCACCGCGCTCACCGGGTTCATCGACATGGGGTCCACCACGCCGATCCTGGCGATGATGCTGGGCCTCGCCGTCGCCATCGACTACGCGTTGTTCATCGTGTCCCGATACCGCCACGAGCTGGAGGTCCGCGGCGACGGCGAGGAAGCGGTCGGCCGGGCGCTCGGCACGGCCGGGTCGGCGGTGGCCTTCGCCGGCCTGACCGTCGTGATCGCGCTGTCCGGGCTCGCGGTGGTCGGCGTGCCGTTGCTGACCGAGATGGGCCTCGCGGCCGCGGCCACCGTGCTCGTCGCGGTGCTCATCGCGCTGACCCTGCTGCCGGCGCTGCTCGGCTTCGCCGGCCAGCGGGTGCTCTCCGGGCGCATCCCCGGGCTGAAGGCGCGTGACCCGGAGTCCGACGAAGGAAGGCCCGGCCTGGGTCAGCGGTGGGGCCGGATGGTCACCCGCCGTCCCATCCCGGTGCTCCTGGTGGCCGTGGCCGGCATTCTCGCGCTGGCCGTCCCCGCCCTCGACATGCGCCTCGGCCTGCCCGATCAGGGCACGGCCGGCGCCGAAACCACCCAGCGCAAGGCCTACGACATGCTCGCCGACGGGTTCGGGCCCGGCTTCAACGGTCCGCTGCTGGTGGTGGTCGACACCACCGGCGCCGCCGATCCGCAGCAGACCGCCGGACAGGTGGCGGGCGCCGTCGGCGAGCTCGACGACGTCGCGGCCGTCGTGCCGCCGATGCTCAACCAGTCCGGCGACACCGCGTTGATGACGGTGATCCCGCAGAGCTCGCCGTCCAGCGCGGCGACCGAGGACCTGGTCGGCGACATCCGTGCCGCCGCCGGCGACTTCGAGAGTGCGACGGGCGCCGCCGTCATGGTCACCGGCACCACCGCGATCACCATCGACTTCTCCGAGACGATGAACGACGCGCTGGTGCCCTACCTGGCGCTGGTTGTCGGGCTGTCCTTCGTCCTGCTGGCCATGGTGTTCCGGTCCGTGCTGGTGCCGCTGAAGGCCGCCCTGGGGTTCCTGTTGTCCATGCTGGCGACGTTCGGCGTCACCGTCGCGGTGTTCCAGGAGGGCTTCCTCGCCGACGTCATCGGCGTGGAGCAGACCGGACCGATCGTCAGCCTGCTGCCGATCCTGCTGATCGGCGTGGTGTTCGGGCTCGCCATGGACTACGAGGTCTTCCTCGTGACCCGGATGCGCGAGGAGTACGTCCACGGCGCCTCGCCGAAGCAGGCCATCGTGACCGGCTTCCAGCACGGAGGCAGGGTGGTGGGCGCTGCGGCCATCATCATGATCAGCGTCTTCGCGGGCTTCGTCTTCGCCCACGATCCGATGATCAAGCAGATCGGGTTCGCGCTGGCGGTCGCGGTGGCGCTGGACGCCTTCGTGGTCCGCATGACCATCGTGCCGGCGGTCATGTCGCTGCTGGGCCGGGCGGCCTGGTGGCTTCCGCGCTGGCTCGACCGGATCCTGCCGGACGTCGACGTCGAAGGGGAGCGGCTGACCCGGCGGCTGGAGGCCGGCGCGGAGGCTCAGCAACCTGTTCACACGACGTAGGAATATGCGACAGTGAGCCCCGCCGCGCCACGGTGGCGGGGCCCGCCCGGAGAGGAAACACCGATATGTCTGGTCCAGTGGGTCTACGCGAGCGCAAGAAGGCGGCCACCCGTGCGGCGCTGAGCGCCGCGGCCAACCGGCTGGCCATCGAGCACGGTGTCGAGAACGTGACGGTCGAGGCCATCGCCGCCGCTGCCGACGTGTCGCCGCGGACGTTCCACAACTACTTCTCCAGCCGCGAAGAGGCCATCGTCGCCTCCATCGTCGACTGGGCCGTCGCGCTCACAGACAAGCTGCGCGACCGTCCGGCCGACGAGCCGATCTGGGACTCGCTGCTGGCCGTGCTCCTGGACGGGCTGGAGGACAGCCCCGAGGCCAAGGCCCGGTGGAAGGCCCAGTCCGACATGATCATGGCCAACCCGTCGGTGGTGGCCAGCCAGCTCGCGGCCCTGGACGGCATGCGCCGCCGGGTCACCGCCGCGGTCGCCGAGCGCACCGGCACCGACCCGGCGGTCGATCTCTACCCGCACCTGGCGGGCGGCGTCGCGGCCATGGCGCTCAAGAGCGCGATGGACCTGTGGCTCACCGGCGACTCCGGCCGCGGCATCAAGGACCTCGTCACCGAGGCCTTCGCGATGCTGCGGGCCGGGTTGCCGCAGCCACCGCGGACGCCGTAGCCGGCTCAGTCGCGCTGAGCCAGCGCGTAGTGGCAGGCCACCTGCGTGTCCGTGCCGCCGTCGAGGATCGCCAGGTCGGTGCCGCGGCAGCGGTCGCCGACGCCGATCTCGTCCGGCGCGCCGGATGCCAGCACCTGGCAGCGCACGTGGAAGCGGCAGCCGCCCGGAATGCGCGTGGGGTCCGGCGGCTCGCCCTGCAGCACGACCGGTTCCCCGGGCGCCTCCGGCAGTACCGACAGCAGCGCCTGGGTGTAGGGGTGCTCCGGCGCGGTGAGGATCTTCTCCACCGGCCCGGTCTCGACGATCCGGCCCAGGTACATGACGGCGACCCGGTCGGCAATGTTCCAGGCCAGCCCGAGGTCGTGGGTGACCACCAGCGCGGCCAGCCCGAGGTCGTCGCGCAGCCGCAGCATCAGCGCCAGGATCTCGCCGCGCACGGACGCGTCCAGCGACGCCACCGGTTCGTCGGCGACGATGACCTTCGGATCGAGGACCAGCGCGCCGGCGATGACCACCCGCTGCCGCTGACCGCCGGACAGTTCGTGCGGGAAGCGCAGGAAGAACCGCTCCGGGGGCCGTAGCCCGGCCCGGGACAGCGCGTCGGCCACCCGGTCGCGCTCGTCGGCCACGTCGCCGTGGATGCGCAGCCCTTCGGCGACGGCGTCGTAGACGGTGTGCCGGGGGTTCAGGGAGCCGCTGGGGTCCTGCAGCACCAGCTGGATGTCGCGCCGGTAGGCCTTGAGCGCCCGGCTCGAGTACTCCAGGGGAGTGCCGCGGTGCAGCACGCGCCCGGCCGTCGGCCGCTCCAGCCCGAGCAGCGTGCGGGCCAGCGTCGTCTTGCCGCAGCCGGACTCGCCGACCAGGGCGACGATCTCGCCCTCGCCGACGTCGAGGTTGACGCCGTCGACGGCGCGCGCCCGGCCGCCGCCCCGGCGGGCCTCGAACTCCACGCGCACGTCCTGTGCGGCCAGGATCGGAGTCGTCACGCGTGCTCCTTCGACGCCACGGGCACGAGCGAGCGGCCCTGGTCCGGCAGGACGTGGACGCAGGCGGCGTGGGCTCCGCCGCCGGCCGGCCACAGCTGCGGGTCGATGCGGTCGCAATGCTCCAGCCGGGCCGGACAGCGCGGGTGGAACGTGCACCCCGGGGGTAGATCGGCCGGGTCGGGCGGGTCGCCGGCCAGGCCGCGCGGGTTGCGCCGCGACGACGGGTCGCCGATCGTCGGGAACGCCGCGGCCAGCGCGGCTCCGTAGGGGTGCCGCGCCGCCGCGAACACCTCCGCGGCGGGTCCCTCCTCGACGATGCGTCCCGCGTACATGATGGCCAGCCGGTCGCAGGTGTCGGCCAGCACTGACAGGTCGTGGCTGATCATGAGCAGGCTGATGCCGTTCTCGGCCACCAGCGACTCGATGAGCTTGAGGATCTGCGCCTGGATCATGACGTCCAGCGCCGTCGTCGGCTCGTCAGCGATGATCAGCGACGGGTCGCAGGCCAGCGCCATCGCGATCATGACCCGTTGGCGCTGCCCGCCGGACAGCTCGTGCGGGTAGGCGTCGGCGCGCCGGGCCGGCAGCCCGACATGTTCCAGCAACTCGCCGACCCGCCGCTTCACCTCGGCGTCGCCGGTCTTCTTCGAGTGCAGCTGGATCGGCTCGGCGATCTGGGTGCCGATGCGCTGCACGGCGTTGAGCGAGTGCATCGCGCCCTGGAAGACGATGGAGGCGCCGGCCCAGCGCACCGCGCGCAGCCGCCCCCAGGACATCGTCAGGATGTCCTCGCCGTCGAACATGACCGACCCGGTCATCCGGGCCGACTTCGGCAGCAGCCGCAGCAGCGCCAGCGCCATGGTCGACTTCCCGCAGCCGGACTCGCCGGCCAGGCCGAGCTTCTGCCCGGCGCCGAGGCTGAGGTTCACGCCCCGGACGGCGGGCACGCTGGTGCCAGCCGTCCGGTACGTGACCGTCAGGTCCGAGATCTCCAGCACGCTCACGACTGACGCTCCCTCAGCTTCGGGTTCAGCACGCCCTCGATGGCCCGTCCGCACAGTGTGAACGCCAGCACCACCAGGACGATCGCGATGCCCGGCGGCAGGATGTACCACCACATGCGAGAGCTCACGGCGCCGACGTCTCGGGCGGCCTGGATGGTCGCGCCCCAGGATGCCGTCGTCGGGTCGCCCAGGCCGAGGAAGGCGAAGGTGGACTCGGTGAGGATGGCCGAGCCGACCATGAGTGTCGTCTGGGCGAGCACGATCGGCATGACGTTCGGCAGCACATGCCGGCTCATGACATGCCAGTGCCCGCCGCCCAGGGCCTTGGCCCGTTCGATGTAGGGGCGGGCCTCGACGGCGAGTGTCTGCGCGCGTACCAGTCGCGCCGTCGTCGGCCACGACGTCACGCCGATGGCGATGATGATGGTGGTCAGGCTACGCCCGAGCACGGCGGCCAGCGCCACTCCGAGGACCAGCGACGGCATCACCAGGAACCAGTCGGTGACGCGCATCAGCACCGTGGAGCCGAAGCCGCCGAAGTGACCGGCCAGGATTCCGAACAGGGTGCCGAACGTGATGGAGATGAACGTCGCCCAGAACCCGACCGTCAGCGACACTCGCGAGCCCCAGATGAGCAGGTCGATCATCGACCGGCCGGACCGGTCGGTGCCCAGGAGGAAGTCGCTGCTCGGCCCGTCCAGCGGACTGCCGGGCGGCCGGGTGACGCTGAGCGCGTTGTCGGCGGTGATCAGCGGTGCGAGCAGCGCTGTCAGCACGAACAACGCCAGCACGATCAGGCCGAAGAGTCCGGCCCGGTTCTGCCGGTACTGCCGCCAGAACCGCGCCGCGGTGCGTCGCCGGCGCTCCCACGCCAGCCGCCGCGGACTCGCCGTGGCCACCGTCGCCGGCGCGCTCATGGGCGCACCCGCGGGTCCACGACCGGATAGATCAGGTCGGCGAGCAGGTTCATGAGGATCACCGCCGCGGAGAAGATGATGAACAACCCCTGCACCAGCGGGAGGTCGGGAACGGCCAAGCCGGAGTAGAAGAGCTGGCCCAGGCCCGGCCAGGAGAAGATCGTCTCGACCAGGACCGCGCCGAACACCACGAAGCCGAGGTTCACGAAGATCAGCGTGATGGTCGGCAGTAGTGCGTTCGGCACCGCGTGACGCCGTCGTACGACGATGTCACGCAGGCCCTTGGCCCGGGCGGTGACGATGTAGTCGCTGCCCATCTCGTCCAGCAGCGACGACCGCATGATCATCAGGTACTGCGCGTACACCACCGCCACCAGCGTCGCCAGTGGCAGCACCATGTGGTGGGCGATGTCGGGGATGCGTTCCCAGCCGGTCACCCCGGTGCTCTCCATGCCGCTGGTGGGGAACCAGCCGGCGCCGGAGGCGAAGACCACGATCAGGATCAGGCCGAGCCAGAAGCTCGGCACCGACCACAGCATCAGCGCCACCCCGGAGTTGACCCGGTCGCCGATGCTGCCGTGGTTCCAGGCACCGCGCACGCCCAGCCACAACCCGAGCGTCGCGGAGATCACCACACTGGTGCCGACCAGCAGCACCGTCGGCCAGAGCCGGTCGCCGATCAGGTCGGTGACCGGCCGGTTGTACTGGAACGAGGTGCCGAGGTCCAGGCGCAGCACGCCGGTCAGATAGTCGAGGAACTGCTCGGCCAGCGACTTGTCCAGCCCGAAGTCGCGACGCAGCTGTTCCTGCTGCTCGATGCTGACCGGGCGGCCGTGCGTCATGGTGCGCACCGGGTCGCCGGGGATGATCCGGAACAGGAAGAAGCTGGTCAGGATCACGGCGAAGAGCGAGACCAGCGAGCCGGCCACCTTCTCGCCGTAGTACCGGAGTCTGCGCCGAGCGCCGGACCGGTCCCGCACGCTCTCGGCGAGGTGCGGGACCGGCGCGGTCGGCAGAGCCGAATCAGCCATCTACTCGCGGTCGTCGGCCGCGGCCGACCGGCGGCGCAGCAGCAGGAAGACCAGGGCCAGCACGACCAGCACGGCGGCGACGATGCCGATGATCAGCCCGGTGTTCGAGTCGCCGTCGTCGGAGTCGGAGCCGCCGGCCGCGGAATCGTCGCCCTCCTCGCCGACCGGGACCGCGGACCACCAGCTCCAGTAGCCGTCCTGGCCGTAGTAGTTCCCGCCCGGGTCCGGTTGCGGCGTCATCTCGGCGATGACGTCGGACCGGTAGGCCTCGAGCGCGTCGGCGTAGCCCCACACCACGAAGATGTTGTCTTCGTAGAGCACTCGCTGCATCTCGTGGACGATCTCGGCGCGGGCGTCGACGTCCAGCTCGGACAGCTGCTGGGCGTAGAGCTGGTCGTACTCCTCGTTGCAGTAGTACGCGTCGGACAGGTACGGCCCGCCCACCTCCGTCGGCAGCCCGCTGCACAGGTTGATCGACAGCACGTAGTTCGGGTCGGGGTTGACGTTCCAGCCGGTGGTCAGGATGTCGTAGGTGCCCTCGTCGAGCAGGGAGCCCACCTCGGACACCGGCTCGACCAGCAGCTCCATGCCGGCCTCGCCGGCCCACTCGGCCATCATCTCCGCGGCCTGGACGTACTGCGGGTTGTCGCCGTGCACGTTGAACCGGAACGACAGCGGCCGGCCGTCCGGGCCGACCCGGATGCCGTCGCCGCCCGGCGCGTAGCCGGCCTCGTCGAGCAGCCGGTTGGCCTCGTCGATGTCGAAGCCGATGGCCTCGTCCTCGCTCGGCTCCCAGTGGAACGTGTCGTACCGCGACGGGATGTACCCGCCGTTCGGCTCGCCGTAGCCGCCGTAGGCGACCTCGTAGATGGCTTCCCGGTCGATGGTGTGCACCAGGGCCTGACGAACGACCGGATCCTGCAGCGCCGGATGCCCGTCGCCGAACGGGGTGCCGTCCTGCAGCCGGGCGCCGGGGTTCAGGGTGATCGCCTGGAACCGCTTGCCCTGCGCGTTGTTGACGGCGATGTTCTCCTGGCCGTCCAGGGCGTTGAACTGCGCCGGGGTCAGGTTGTAGACGAAGTCGACCTCGCCGCTGCGCAGCGCCTCGACCTGGGCGTCCGGGTCGTCGATGTAGCGCAGGATCAGCTGGTCGAACTGCGGCGCGCCGCGCCAGTAGTCCGGGTTCGCCTCCAGCGTGATCGACACGTTCGGCTGGTAGTCGGTGAGGATGAACGGCCCGTTCCCGACGATCGGGAACTCCTGGTCGTTGTTGAACGTGCCGAAGTCGTCGACCTGCGACCAGATGTGCTCCGGCAGGATCGGCACGTCCAGCGCGAGCATGGTGACCTGCGGCTCGTTGAGCACGATCTCGACGGTGAACTCGTCGGTTGCGGTCACGGAGGCGAAGTTCTCGACGAAGTTGCCGTTCGCCTCGGCGGCGGCCGGGTCGGTCATCATCGTGTTGAACGTCCACGCGACGTCCTCGGCGGTGACCTGCTCGCCGTCACTCCACATGGCGTCCTCGCGGATGTGATACGTCCAGGTCAGGCCGTCCTCGGAGGTCTCCCACTCCTCGGCCAGCGCCGGGATGGTCTCGCCGGTCTCGGGGTCGTAGTTGGTGAGGAAGTCGTACATCCACCGGTGCATGTTGGTGGTGATCAGCCGGACCGCCTGGAACGGGCTGAGGGAGTCGACCTCCTGCGCGACGGCGATGGTGATCGACGTCGGCTCGGCGTCGGCGGCGGCCGTGGGCGCACCGGCGGCCATGCCGGTGGCGGCCAGTGCCGCGGCGGCCACTCCGGCCGCGAACTTGCCCGGCCGGCCGGCGAACCTGCCCGGACGGGGCCGGATGACGGATGTCGTCATGCGGGTACCTCGCAATCGCGTCGAGGAATGAACGGTAGAGGTACGTCGTAGGCCGGGGCCTCATGCCCCCGGGCTCGCCCACAGACCTTAGACCTGTTGGCGCGTTGGTCTACCACCGGGCCGACATCACGTCAATGGTCTGGACCTGTCTCGTGTGTGAACTGCCTGAGCCGTATGCCTGATCGAGACCAAACTGCAGATCTTCCCGTGACCAGCCCTCGCCGCTGGACGATCGGCGGTGTGAGCGGCGCCACGGCGGAAACGGTGGCACCTGCCGCCAGGGGACAATGGGGCCATGCAGCCACCGCGCGAGGTCGTCATCCTCGGCTCGACCGGTTCCGTCGGCACCCAGGCGGTCGAGGTCGCCGCCAGCAACCCCGACCGGGTCCGGGTGGTGGGCCTGGCCGCCGGCGGCTCGGACCCGGCGGCGCTCGCGGCGCAGGCGCTGCGGCTCGGGGTCGGCACGGTGGCCGTGGCGCACGCCAGTGCCGCGCAGGACCTGCTGCTCGCGTTCTACGCCGAGGCGCAACGGCACGGCTACGAGACCGGGCAGTACCGCGTCCCGCGTGTCATCACCGGGCCCGACGCCGCGGCCGAGCTGGCCGCCGCCGAGTGCGACATCGTCCTCAACGGCATCACCGGCTCCATCGGGCTGGGGCCGACACTGGCGGCCCTGAAGGCCGGCCGGACGCTCGCGCTGGCCAACAAGGAGTCCCTGATCGCCGGCGGTCAGCTGGTCAAGGCCGCGGCGGCGCCCGGTCAGCTCGTGCCGGTCGACAGCGAGCACAGTGCG
This sequence comes from Jiangella gansuensis DSM 44835, assembly GCF_000515395.1. Classification (NCBI taxonomy): domain Bacteria; kingdom Bacillati; phylum Actinomycetota; class Actinomycetes; order Jiangellales; family Jiangellaceae; genus Jiangella; species Jiangella gansuensis. The sequence goes on from NZ_KI911782.1 coordinate 2,043,655, forward strand.
CTGGCGCAGTGCCTGCGCGGCGGCCGCGCCGACGAGGTGCGCAAGCTGGTGCTGACGGCCAGCGGCGGCCCGTTCCGCGGCCGCGCCCGGGGAGAGCTCACCGACGTCACCCGCGAGCAGGCGATGGCGCACCCGACGTGGAACATGGGCCCGGCCATCACCATCAACTCCGCCACCCTGGTCAACAAGGGGTTGGAGCTCATCGAGGCGCATCTGCTCTTCGACGTGCCGTTCGACGCCATCGAGGTGGTGGTGCACCCGCAGTCCGTCGTGCACTCCATGGTGGAGTTCATCGACGGGTCCACGCTGGCGCAGGCCAGCCCGCCGGACATGCGCATCCCGATTGCGCTGGCGCTGTCCTGGCCCGACCGGCTCGCCGACGCCGCACCCGCCTGCGACTGGAGCACCGCATCCACCTGGGAGTTCATGCCGCTGGACAACGACGCGTTCCCCGCGGTCGAGCTGGCGCGGGCGGCGGGCACCCGCGGCGGCCTCGCCCCGGCCGTCTACAACGCGGCCAACGAGGAGTGCCTGGCGGCGTTCGTCGGCGGGCGGCTGCCGTTCCTGGGCATCGTCGACACCATCGCCCGTATCCTTGACGAGTACGGTGGAGGTGACGCGCTGAGCGTGGACGACGTCGTGGCGGCCGAGGGCTGGGCGCGCGCCCGGGCCCGCGAGCTCGTCGGATCGGAAGAGGAACGCTGACATGGACCTGCTCGCCGTCGTCGGCATCCTGCTCTTCGCCGTCGGCCTGATGCTCTCCATCGCGCTGCACGAGATCGGTCACCTCGTGCCGGCCAAGCTGTTCGGCGTCAAGGTCACCCAGTACATGATCGGGTTCGGCCGCACCGTGTGGTCGCGGCGACGCGGCGAGACCGAGTACGGGTTCAAGGCCGTCCCGCTCGGCGGCTTCGTGCGCATGATCGGCATGTTCCCGCCCGAGCCCGGCGGCCGCAGCAGCGAGCTGCGCCAGTCCAGCACCGGCCTGTTCCAGACCATGGCCCGCGACGCCCGCACCGCCGCGAAGGAGGAGATCGGCCCCGGCGACGAGGGCCGCGTCTTCTACCGCAAGGCGTGGTGGAAGAAGCTCATCATCATGCTTGGCGGGCCCGCCATGAACATCGTGCTGGCCATCTTCCTCGCCGGTGGTGTGCTCATGACCTTCGGCAACCCGGACAAGCCGGTGTACTCGCCGGTGGTGAGCGTCGTCAGCGAGTGCGTCATCCCGGCGTCGCAGGCCGAGGCCGAAGGCGACGACTGCACCGGCTGGCCGGCCGCACCGGCCGCCGAGGCCGGAGTCCTGCCCGGCGACCGCATCCTCGCCGTCGGCGGCACCGAGGTGTCCAGCTGGCCGGAGGTGTCCGCGGCCATCGCGGCGGCCGGGCCGAACACCGTCGACATCGTCGTCGAGCGTGACGGCGCCGAGCGCACCCTGCGGGCGGAGCTCATCCTGGCCGAGCGGCCCGACCTGGACGGAGAAGCCGGCGCGGTGCAGACAACCAGCTTCTTGGGTGTCCAGCCGACCTTCGAGCGGTTCGAGCGCGAGGACGTCGTCGGCACCCTTGGCTGGACCGGCGGGTTCATCAGCAACACGGCGGAGGCGATGTCGCGCATCCCGCAGCGCATGGTCGACGTCTGGGATGCTGCGTTCGGCGGCGCCGAACGCAGCAGGGAGACCCCGGTCAGCATCGTCGGCGCCGGGCGCATTGGTGGCGAGATCGCCTCGGCCGACGAGTTCACCGGCGGGCAGCGGGTGGCCACGTTCGTCATGATGCTGGCGTCGTTCAACATGGCCATCGCGCTGTTCAACCTGGTCCCGCTGCTGCCGCTGGACGGCGGGCACGCCGCCGGCGCCATCTGGGAGGCCATCAAGCGGGCGTTCGCGCGCGTGTTCCGCCGCCCGGAGCCGCAACCCGTCGACGTCGCCAAGGCGCTGCCGCTGGCCTACGGAGTCGCGGTCGTCCTGATCGGGATGAGCGCCCTGCTGATCTACGCCGACCTGGTCAACCCGGTCCGGCTGCTGGGCTGAGAGGTATAGGAGAGGTTCTACATGAGTGTCGCCCTGGGCATGCCCCAGTCGCCCCCGCCGGTGCTGGCGCCGCGGCGCCGATCCCGCAAGATCCGCGTCGGCAAGGTCGAGGTCGGCGGTGACGCACCGATCAGCGTCCAGTCGATGACCACCACCCCCACCACCGACATCAACGCGACCCTGCAGCAGATCGCCGAGCTCACCGCGTCCGGCTGCGACATCGTGCGGGTGGCGGTCCCCAGCGCCGACGACGCCGACGCGCTGCCCGTCATCGCGAAGAAGTCGCAGATCCCGGTCATCGCCGACATCCACTTCCAGCCCAAGTACGTCTTCGCCGCCATCGACGCGGGCTGCGCGGCGGTGCGGGTCAACCCGGGCAACATCAGGAAGTTCGACGACAAGGTCGGCGAGATCGCCCGGGCCGCCAAGGACGCCGGTGTCTCGCTGCGCATCGGCGTCAACGCCGGCTCGCTCGACCCCCGGCTGCTGGCCAAGTACGGCAAGGCCACCGCGGAGGCGCTGGTCGAGTCCGCGGTGTGGGAGGCGTCGCTGTTCGAGGAGCACGACTTCCACGACTTCAAGATCTCGGTCAAGCACAACGACCCCGTCGTCATGGTCCGCGCCTACGAGCTGCTCGCCGAGCGCGGTGACTGGCCGCTGCACCTCGGCGTCACCGAGGCCGGGCCGGCGTTCCAAGGGACCATCAAGTCGGCGACCGCGTTCGGCGCGCTGTTGTCGAAGGGCATCGGCGACACCATCAGAGTCTCGCTGTCCGCGCCTCCGGTCGAGGAGGTCAAGGTCGGCAACCAGATCCTGCAGTCGCTGAACCTGCGCCCGCGCAAGCTCGAGATCGTCTCCTGTCCGTCCTGTGGCCGCGCCCAGGTCGACGTCTACACCCTCGCCGACCGCGTCACCGCCGGCCTGGAAGGCATGGAGGTGCCGCTGCGCGTGGCCGTCATGGGCTGCGTCGTCAACGGCCCGGGCGAGGCCCGCGAGGCCGACCTCGGCGTCGCGTCCGGCAACGGCAAGGGGCAGATCTTCGTCAAGGGTGAAGTGATCAAGACCGTGCCGGAATCGGAGATCGTCGAGACCCTCATCGAGGAGGCCATGCGCATCGCCGAGACCATGGAGTCAGCCGACGACGACACCGCCGGCCCCGTGGTCACGGTCGGATGACAGGGCGGCTCCCCGACCTGACAGAACGTCCGGTGCCTGCTTCACTAGCACCGTGAGGGGGACGCTTGCCCCGGGCGGTGGGGGAGGAGGGGACGCCGTGCTCGGTACGTCGACTGCGGTGCGTCCGCTGATCCAGGCCGACATCGACGACGTCGTCACCCTGCTCGACCAGGCGCCGCACGTCGACGTCTTCGTCGGCTCCCGGGTGCACGCCTCTGGCCTCGCGCCGTCGCGGCTGGCCGGCGAACTGTGGGGGTTCTTCGAGGAGGACCGGCTGCGGTCCATGTGCTACTCCGGCGCCAACCTGGTGCCGGTGGCCGCCAGCGGCCCGGCCGCCCGCACCTTCGCCGACCTCGCGTTGCGCCGCGGCCGGCGCTGCTCGTCCATCGTCGGGCCGGCCGACGCGGTGCTGACCATGTGGGACCTCCTGCGTCCCGAGTGGGGGCCGGCCCGCGAGGTGCGTGCCTGCCAGCCGGTGATGGCGCTGGCGACGGCCTCGAAGGTCGCGCCTGACCCCCTGGTGCGCCGGGTCCGCCCGGACGAGCTCGACCTGCTGCTGCCGGCGGCGGTCGCCATGTTCACCGAGGAAGTGGGCGTCTCGCCCAACGGCACCGACGGCGGCGCCTACTACCGGGCCCGGCTGTCGGAGCTGGTGCGCGCCGGCCGGGCGTTCGCCCGGTTCGACGAGCACGGCATCGTGTTCAAGGCCGAGGTGGGTGCGGTGACGCCGCACGCCTGCCAGGTCCAGGGCGTCTGGGTGCGCCCGGACCGCCGCGGCGAGCGCCTGTCGGTCGGCGGCATGGCCGCGGTGGTGGACACCGCGCTGCGCGAGATCGCGCCGGCCGTGTCGCTGTACGTGAACGACTTCAACCTGGCTGCCCGCAGCGCCTACCGGCGTGTCGGCTTCACCGAGGTCGGCCGCTTCGCCACCGTCATGTTCTGATGTCCGCCGTGCGCCGTCCCTTCCTCGTCCTTGCCGCCGTCGTCCTCGCCATCGGCGGCTGCGCCGGTGACGACGGCGGCGACGACAGCGCCGCGCCGTCCCCGACGCCGTCGGCTGCCACGCCGAGCCAGGCACCGTCGCCGACGCCAACGCCCACGCCGGAGCCGCGTGAGTTCACCCTGGTCGCCACCGGCGATGTCCTGCTGCACGAGCGGCTGTGGGCGCAGGCGCAGCGCGACGCCGGCGCGGGGGAGGAGATGGACTTCGCGCCGCAGCTGGTGAACATCGCACCGGTCGTGACCGCTGCCGACCTGGCCATCTGTCATCTCGAGGTACCGCTGGCGCCGACCGGCGGGCCGTATGAGGGCTACCCGGCGTTCTCGGGGCCGCCGCAGGTGGCCACGGCGTTGGCCGAATCCGGCTACGACGCCTGCACCACCGCCTCCAACCACACGTTCGACCAGGGCGCCGACGGTGTCGACCGCACCCTCGACACGCTCGACGCGGCCGGTCTCGCGCACGCCGGGTCCGCCCGCACTCCCGCCGAGGCCGAGCAGATCACCGTCGTCGACGTCGCCACCGACGCCGGGCCGGTCGCCGTCGCGCTGCTGTCGTACACCTTCGGGTTCAACGGCATCCCGGCGCCGGGCGGTGAGACCTGGCGGGGCAACGAGATCGACCAGGCCCGCATCCTCGCCGACGCCGGCCGGGCCCGGTCCGAGGGCGCCGAGGTCGTCGTCGTGGCCATGCACTGGGGCGACGAGTACGTCCACGAACCCAACCCGCAGCAGAGCGAGCTGGCGCCGGCGCTCATCGCCTCGCCCGACATCGACCTGCTGCTCGGCCACCACGCGCACGTCGTCCAGCCGCTGGAGAACGTCGACGGCGAATGGGTGGTCTACGGCATGGGCAACCTGATGGCCAACCACGCCGAGCCGGAGGGCCCGAAGGCGGAGGGCCTGCTGACCCGGTTCACGTTCACCGAGGACCCGGCGGCCGGCGAGTTCACCGCCGCGGCGGCGGAGTACCTGCCGCTCTATCAGACCTACCAACCGCCGGTCGAGGTGCTGGCCGTGCCGGACGCGCTCGCCAGCGGGGACGTCGGCACGGCGACGGCGGCCCGGCTGCAGGAGGCGCTGGACCGCACCACCCAGGTCGTCGAGAGCCGCGGCGCGGCCGCCGCCGGCCTGAGGTTGCTGGAATCCCCGTGACCGGCCGCCGGACCGCCGGATATCCTCGTCCTTCGTTCCCCCGATCGTCCGTTTGAGCACTGGAGTCCTTCGTGGTCCTGCGCATGTCGACGTTGTTCCTGCGAACCCTGCGCGAGGACCCGGTGGACGCCGAGGTGCCGAGTCATAAGCTGCTCGTCCGGGCCGGGTATGTCCGGCGTGCCGCGCCCGGCATCTACTCGTGGCTGCCGCTGGGCTACACGGTCCTGCGCAATGTCGAGAAGATCGTGCGCGAGGAGATGGACGCCATCGGCGCGCAGGAGGTGCACTTCCCGGCGCTGCTGCCGCGCGAGCCCTACGAGGCCACCAACCGGTGGGAGGAGTACGGCGACACCCTCTTCCGGCTCCAGGACCGCAAGGGGGCGGACTACCTGCTCGGCCCGACCCACGAGGAGATGTTCACGCTGCTGGTGAAGGACCTGTACTCCTCGTACAAGGACCTCCCGCTGTCGCTGTACCAGATCCAGACGAAGTACCGGGACGAGGCACGGCCCCGGGCCGGCATCCTGCGCGGCCGCGAGTTCGTCATGAAGGACTCCTACTCCTTCGACGTCTCCGACGAGGCGTTCATGAAGTCCTACCTCGCCCACCGCGGTGCCTACATCAAGATCTTCGACCGGCTCGGCCTCGACTACGTCATCGTCAAGGCCACGTCGGGTGCCATGGGCGGTTCGGCCAGCGAGGAGTTCCTGGCCACGGCGGTGAACGGCGAGGACACCTACGTCCGTTCGCCCGGCGGGTACGCGGCCAACGTCGAGGCGGTGACGACACCCGTGCCGCCGCCGGTGCCGTACGACGACGTGCCCGCCGCGCACGCCGAGGACACCCCGGACACGCCGACCATCGAGACCCTCGTCGACCACCTCAACGAGCACTTCCCACGTGAGGACCGGCCCTGGCAGGCCGCCGACACGCTGAAGAACGTGCTGGTGGTCCTGCGCCAGCCCGACGGCACGCGGGAGCCGCTGGCCATCGGCGTCCCCGGCGATCGGGACGTCGACGAGAAGCGGCTGCAGGCCCAGGTCGAGCCGGCCGTCGTCCAGCCGTTCACCGAGGACGACTTCACCGCGCACCCGGCGCTGGCCAAGGGCTACATCGGGCCGGGCGTGCTGGGCGAGAAGAACGCGTCGGGCATCCGGTACCTGGTCGACCCCCGCGTCGTCGAGGGCACCCGCTGGGTCACCGGCGCCGACGAGCCCGGCCGGCACGTCATCGACCTGGTGGCCGGGCGCGACTTCACGCCCGACGGCACCATCGAGGCCGCCGAGGTGCGCGCCGGCGACCCCGCGCCCGACGGTTCCGGCCCGCTCGAGACCGCGCGCGGCATCGAGATGGGGCACATCTTCCAGCTCGGCCGCAAGTACTCCGAGGCCCTGGGCCTGCAGGTGCTGGACGAGAACGGCAAGCTGGTCACCGTCACCATGGGGTCCTACGGCGTCGGCGTGTCGCGCGCCGTCGCGGCCGTCATCGAGAACTCCCACGACGACGCCGGCATCATCTGGCCGCGCGAGGTCGCGCCGGCCGACGTCCACCTCGTCGCCACCGGCAAGGACGACGCCGTGTTCGCGGCCGCCGACCAGCTGGCAACGCAGCTCGACGCCGCCGGCGTGCGGGTGCTGTACGACGACCGCCGCGGCGTCAGCCCAGGCGTGAAGTTCAAGGACTCCGAGCTGATCGGCGTGCCGACCATCGTCGTCGTCGGGCGGGGCCTGGCCGACGGTGTCGTCGAGGTCAAGGACCGCCGCAGCGGCGACCGCGAGAACGTGCCGGTCGCCGACGCGGTGTCGCATCTGTCGCGGCTCGTCGTGGCATAGGATCCCGCTCATGCATCGGCTGTTCCCGGTCACCCCGCCCCCCGCTCTCTAGCGGGGCGCGTCTCTGCGCGCCGGCCGTCCGCCTGAGGACGGCCGGCTTCCTCGTCGTGTCCCGCTCCCGCGTCATGTCGGCATTCGTCGCTGGAGCTGATCCGTGGAACACGCTCGAACCCTCCAACCGTCCGCGCCCGTGGTGGCGCGGACGCATCTGTTCGCCGTCATGGGCGCCGGTCTCCTGTGGGGGACCGGCGGACTGACCGGCGTCCTGCTCATCGACCGCACCGGCCTGTCACCGCTGGCCGTCGCCGCCTATCGGCTGGCGATCGGCGGTGCGCTCGTGGTCGGCTGGCTGGTGCTGTCCGGCCGGCTGCGCCGGTTGCGCTTCACCGGCCGCGGCGGCCGCAGGCTCGTCGTGCTCGGCCTGCTCGCCGCCTGGTACCAGAGCTGCTACTTCGCCGCGGTCTCCCTGACCTCGGTGAGCCTGGCGACGCTGATCACGCTGGGGTCGTCGCCGGTGCTGGTGGTGGCGGCCGAGAGCGTACTGGCCCGGCGCCGGCCGGACCGCCGCACCGTGCTGGCCATCGCCGCCGCCGCGGCCGGGCTGGCGCTGCTGGTGGGAACGCCGGCCACCGGTGACCCTGCCGCGGCACTCGGCGGCGCCGCCTGCGCACTGGCTTCCGCCGCCGGCTTCGCCGCCATCACGATGCTCGGCGCCCGGCCGGTCGACGACCTCGGCCCGCTGCCGACCGTCGGGCTGTCGTTCTGCGTCGGCGGCGCGGTCCTGCTGCCGGTGGCGGGACTGACCGGTGGGCTGGCCGTCGGCCTCGACACACCGACGCTGGGGCTACTGGTGTTCCTGGGGCTCGCCCCGACGGCGTTGGCGTACGGCCTGTTCTTCGCCGGCCTGAGCACGGTGGCCACCGGGTCGGCCGCGCTGATCGCCCTCCTGGAGCCGCTGACGGCGGCGGTCCTGGGTGCCGTCGTCCTGGACGAACGGCTCGGCGCGGCCGGGCTGGCCGGTGCGGTGCTGATCGGCGCGGCGGTGTTGACGACGTCGCTGCGCCGTCGGCGGTGAGCCACCACCGGCCGGCGGCGGTCACCCCACCCGGTCGTCGAGTCCTGGGAAGGCTGCCGGTTCGCCGCCCCAGGACAGCGCGGCGACCGAGGCCGTGACCACGGCGCGGGCGGCGAGCTCGCGCAGCTCGGGAGTGTCAGCGGCCGCCACCAGGTCGGCGTACAGCGCGGCCAGCCGCTGCTCCATGGTCACGGCCAGGCGCCGGGCCGCGGCGTCGTCGGCGACCGGTTCGGGCAGCGTATAGCCCGGCTCGGCGGCCACCGGTTCGGCGCCGGCGGCGCGGATCGCCGCGGCCAGGGCGTCGCGCTGATGGCGGTGGGCGCCCAGGGCGCGACGGGCCGGCTCGCCGCCGTCGGGCAGGTGTGCGCCGGCGACGCCGTAGCCGTAGACGCAGGCGTGCTCGCCGGCCAGCGCCGCCTGCGCGGCGTCGGTGCTGCTCACGGCCGCGGTCATGCCGCCGCCAGGACGACGCCGTGGCCGGCCTCGGCGGCGGCGATCGCGGCGAGCATCGCCGCCAGGCGGGGACCGGTGGCGGCCAAGCAGTCGGTCACGCGGGCCTCGCCGGCGGCCCGCTCGGCCTCGACGACGGCGGCCAGCGCGGCCGCCGGGTCGGCGGGCACGTCGGCGCCCGGCGCGGTGTCGCGGGTGCCGAACGGCAGCGGGCCGTCTTCGCGCAGCGCGGCCAGGTGCTCGTCGTGGTGGGCGGTCAACGGTGCCAGCCGCTCGGCGAGGCCCGGGTGGGCGGCGACGGTGGCGGCGTGCAGCGCCAGCAGGACCTGCTCGCCGTGTACCGCGTTCCACCGCACCTTGACGTCCGCGTCCAGCGCCTCGCGTGACCCTGGCGCGGCCTTGGGCCGGGTGTCGGCGGAGCAACCGGCCAGCGCCGTTCCGGCCAGTGCCACCGCGACCGGTGCCCCCAGGAACGTCGCGAGTAGCCGCCGTCGTGGCGCGTCCACCGTCTCGATCACGTGGGACACCGTAACCTGCCCGGCCATCGCTGTAGTGTTGGCTACTCTTGACGGCAGGACGTCAAGTAGCCGGGCCAGTACATGAGACAACTCGACATCGAGGAGGCGCACGGATGACCGCCGCTACCCGTGACCTTCTACAGCAGGTCATCGAGCCGGTCGTGGAGTCCGAGGGCCTCGACCTCGAAGCCCTCGACATCAGCCAGGCGGGCCGCCGTAGCCGGGTGCGGATCGTGGTCGACGCCGACGGCGGGGTCGATCTCGACCGGTGCGCCGAAGCCTCCCGGCTCATCTCGCGCGCGTTGGACGACTCCGACGTCATGGGCGAGCACCCGTACACCCTCGAAGTGAGTTCACCGGGCGTGTCGCGCCCGCTGACGCTGCCGCGGCACTGGCGGCGGGCGTCCGGACGGATGGTGCGGGCCGTGCTCCACGAGGGCGACGACGTCACCGGCCGGGTCGTCGCCGCGGGTGAGGAAGCCGTCGTCCTCGAGGTCGACGGCGCCGGCGAACGCGAGGTCGCGTACGGCGACATCCGCAAGGCCAAGGTCCAGGTCGAGTTCCGCCGCAGCGGGGACGACGACGCAGACATCGAAGAGGAGTGACGAGTAACCCGTGGACATCGACCTTTCGCTCCTGCGAGCACTGGAGCGAGAGAAGGACATCTCCTTCGACCTCGTCGTCGAGGCGACGGAGCGTGCCCTGCTGCTGGCCTACCAGCGCACCGGGAGCCACCAGCCGCGCGCCCGCGTCGAACTCGACCGCAAGTCCGGGCACGTCACCGTCTGGGCGCAGGAGGTCGACGAGGACGGCGCCGTCGTGCGGGAGTGGGACGACACCCCGGAGGGTTTCGGCCGGATCGCCGCCACCACCGCGAAGCAGGAGATCCTGCAGCGGCTGCGCGACGCGGAGGACGAGAACACGTTCGGCGACTTCCTCGACCGTGAGGGCGAGATCGTCTCCGGCACCATCCAGCAAGGCCGCGACCCACGCACCGTCATGGTCAACCTCGGCAAGGTCGAAGCGGTGCTGCCGCCGGCCGAGCAGGTGCCGGGGGAGCAGTACGAGCACGGCAGCCGGATCCGCTGCTACGTCGTGCAGGTGCGCAAGGGGCTGCACGGCCCTGTCGTCACCGTGTCGCGCACTCATCCCAACCTGGTGAAGAAGCTGTTCACGCTGGAGGTGCCCGAGATCGCCGACGGCACGGTGCGGATCGCGGGCATCGCGCGCGAGGCCGGACACCGTACGAAGATCGCGGTGCACGCCACGGTCGCGGGTGTGAACGCCAAGGGCGCCTGCATCGGCCCGATGGGCTCGCGGGTGCGCGCGGTCATGACGGAGCTGCACGGCGAGAAGATCGACATCGTCGACTGGTCCGACGACCCTGCCGAACTGGTCGCGCACGCGTTGTCGCCGGCGCGGGTGCAGCGGGTCGAGATCGTCGACGAGCAGGCTCGTTCGGCCCGGGTGACGGTGCCGGACTTCCAGTTGTCGCTGGCCATCGGCCGGGAGGGACAGAACGCCCGGCTGGCCGCGCGGCTGACCGGTTGGCGCATCGACATCAGGTCCGACACCGAGCCGGAGACCTCGGATCGGCCCGCCGACGCTCCCGCGTGAGCGTTTCACTCCCGATAGACGCTAAACTGTTCCGGTGAGAGACCGCGCGTCCGGCCGGTCACCTGTGCGCACCTGCATAGGTTGCCGGTCCCGTGCGGCGAAGTCCGAACTGCTTCGCGTCGTCGCGGGAGGTGTCGGCACACCTGGTGTGCTGGTTCCCGACCACGACGGCCGGCTCCCGGGCCGGGGTGCGTACCTGCATCCGAGTCCGGGGTGCCTCGAATCAGCCGAGCGACGTCGGGCGTTCTCGCGTGCTTTGCGCCGCGAGGGGCCGCTCGACGTCACAGAGCTGCGTCGGTGGCTTGCCGAGCAGGAGGATCCATCCGGACGGCCGACACGGCCGGCCGGCCAGGCAGAAGGAGACACGACGTGACGCTCACGAGCGCTCAATGAGCACGCAGCGATGAGCACGCGCACCACCTAGCCGGTCCGAGCCGACACGCCCGGGCCGAGAAGGAGAGCAGTGGCAAAGGTCCGGGTACACGAGCTCGCTAAAGAGCTCGGTGTGACGAGCAAGGACGTCCTCGGCAAGCTGGGCGACCTCGGAGAGTACGTCAAGTCGGCGTCATCGACCGTCGAGGCACCCGTCGTCCGCAAGTTGCGGGAGGCGTTCGCCAACCAATCATCCACCAGGCCCACCAAGCGTGCGCCTGGTCGTCCGGGCGTGTCCGCACGTCCGGCACCACCCGCGCAGGCCGCGCCGGGCGGTGCGGCCGCAGACGGCACGTCGCCGGCACCGGCGGCACCATCGGCACCGGCGGCACCATCGGCACCGGCCACACCGGCTGCTCCGGCCACACCGGCCGCGCCGGACCGGCCCGCCCCGCGGCCCGGTCCTGCCGACCAGCCGTCGGCGCCTGAATCCGCCCGGCCGACTCCGGCTCCGCGGCCCGGCCCGCGTCCGTCGGCGCCGGCCCCCAGCCAGCGCCCGGCCGACCAGGGCCAGCGTCCGGCCGATCAGGGTCAGCGGCCCGGCGGTCAGGGTCAGCGTCCGGGTGGGCAGGGTCAGCGCCCGGCGCAGGGTTCGCCGCGCCCGGGTTCTGCTCCGCGTCCGGGTGGCGGGGCACCGCGTCCCGGTGCGCCCAAGCCCGGCCCGGCATCGCGCCCGGGCGGTCCCCGTCCCGGGAACAACCCGTTCGGCGGCGAGAGCACCGGCATGGGCCGGCCTCGTCCCGGCGGCGGCCCGCGGCCGGGCAACAACCCGTTCTCGTCCGGTGGTTCCACCGGCATGCAGCGCCCTGGCCAGCGCCGCGACGGCGACAACCGGGGCAGTTCCGGTGACCGTCCGGCGCCCCGCCCGGGCGCCTCGGCGGGCCCCGGTGGCCCACGTCCCAACCCGGGCATGATGCCGCCTCGGCCGTCCAGCCGTCCCAGTTCCGACCGTGGCGGTCGCCCGGGTGGCGGCGGTGGCGGTGGCCGTGGCGGCCCCGGCGGTGGCGGCGGTGGCCGTCCCGGTGGTGGCGGCGGCGGTGGCCGTCCTGGCGGTGGCGGCGGCTTCGGTGGCGGCGGCGGTCGTCCCGGTGGTGGCGGCGGCTTCGGTGGCCGTCCCGGCCCCGGTGGCCGTGGTCGCGGTGGCACGGCCGGCGCGTTCGGCCGTCCCGGTGGCCGGCCGGCGAAGAGCCGCAAGAGCAAGCGGCAGAAGCGCCAGGAATACGACAACATGCAGGCGCCCAGCATCGGCGGCGTGCGGCTGCCGCGCGGCAACGGCGAGGCAGTCCGGCTGCCGCGTGGTGCGTCCCTGGCCGACTTCGCCGAGCGGATCGACGTCGACCCCGCGCAGCTGGTGCAGGTGCTCTTCGGTCTCGGTGAGATGGTCACGGCCACCCAGTCGGTGGACGAGGACACCTTCCGGGTGCTGGGCGAGGAGCTCGGCTACGACATCCAGATGGTGTCGCCGGAGGACGAGGACCGCGAGCTGCTGGAGTCGTTCGACATCGACTTCGATGCCGAGGACGACGGCAACGCCGCGCCGCGCCCGCCGGTGGTCACCGTCATGGGCCACGTCGACCACGGTAAGACGAAGCTCCTGGACGCCATCCGCAAGGAGAACATCGTCGAGTCCGAGGCCGGCGGCATCACCCAGCACATCGGTGCCTACCAGGTCTACGTCGAACACGACGGCCAGCAGCGAGCGATCACCTTCATCGACACCCCGGGTCACGAGGCGTTCACCGCCATGCGTGCCCGTGGTGCTCAGGTGACCGACATCGTCATCCTGGTCGTGGCGGCCGACGACGGCGTGATGCCGCAGACCATCGAGGCGCTGAACCACGCGCAGGCGGCCGGCGTGCCGATCGTCGTCGCGGTCAACAAGATCGACGTCGAGGGTGCCAACCCGGCGAAGATCCGCCAGCAGCTCACTGAGTACAACCTGGTGGCCGAGGAGTACGGCGGCGACACCATGTTCGTCGACGTCGCGGCCAAGCCGGGTGTCAACATCGACAAGCTGCTCGAGGCCGTCCTGCTGACCGCAGACGCGGCGCTGGACCTGCAGGCCAACCCGGACATGGCGGCACGCGGTGTCGCGATCGAGGGTCACCTCGACCGCGGCCGTGGCCCGGTGGCCACCGTCCTGGTGCAGCGGGGAACGCTGCGTCCGGGCGACGCCATCGTCACCGGCCAGTCCTACGGCCGGGTCCGGGCGATGCTCGACGAGTACGGCAAGCAGGTCGAGGAGGCAGGCCCGGCGCGTCCGGTCCTGGTGCTCGGCCTGACCGCGGTGCCCGGCGCCGGCGACAAGTTCCTCGTCGCCGACGACGACCGCACGGCGCGCCAGATCGCCGAGAAGCGAGAGGCCATGGAGCGCAACGCGGCGCTGGCCAAGGCGCGTAAGCGGGTCACGCTCGAGAGCTTCATGGCCGAGAGCAAGGTCGAGACGCTGAACCTGATCCTCAAGGGCGACGTGTCCGGCTCGGTCGAGGCACTCGAGGACGCGCTGCTCAAGATCGACGTGGGCGACGAGGTCAACCTCAACATCATCCACCGCGGCGTCGGCGCCATCACGGCCAACGACGTCAACCTCGCCTCCATCGACCAGGGAATCATCATCGGCTTCAACGTCCGGCCGCAGAGCCGGACGGTGGAGGACCTGGCCGACCGCGAGGGTGTGGAGATCCGGTACTACTCGGTCATCTACTCGGCCATCGAGGAGATCGAGGCGGCCCTCAAGGGCATGCTCAAGCCGGAGTTCGAGGAGGTCCAGCTCGGTACCGCGGAGATCCGTGAGGTCTTCCGTTCGTCCCGTGTCGGCAACATCGCCGGGTGCATGGTCACCAACGGCATCATGCGGCGCAACGCCTCGGCCCGGCTGGTCCGGGACGGCGTGGTCGTGGGGGAGGCCCTCACGGTCGTGTCGCTGCGACGGGAGAAGGACGACGTCACCGAGGTCCGCGAAGGTTTCGAGTGCGGTATCAGCCTCGGCAACTTCAACGACATCAAGATCGGCGACTCCATCGAGACGTACGAGATGAAGGAGAAGCCGCGCGGCTGACGCCCGTGGTGGCCGGCGTCGGAGTTCACCTCCGGCGCCGGCCCTTCAGCTCGGCGGTCGTGAAAGGGCCGGCCTGGACGTGTTCGTTGGAACGATCACTTTTGACGTTCTGCTGGGCGACGTGCATTCCCTGAAGCAGAAACGGGCGTACGTGCGGCCGATCGTGGCCGAGATCAGGCGGCGTTTCGACGTCGCCGTCGCCGAGGTGGGTCATCAGGACCTGCACCGGCGGGCCGAGGTCGGGGTCGCCGTCGTCGCCGGGGACTCCCGGCGGTGCATCGACGTCCTGGACGCGGTCGAGCAGCACGTCGCCGGGCGGCCGGAGGTCGAGTTGCTGTCGACACGCCGCCGCATTCATCACGACGAAGACGAGGAGTAGTCCCATGGCCGATCACACGCGGGCACGCAAGCTGGCCGACCGGATCCGCGAGATCGTGGCCGAGACGCTGGAGCGTCGTGTCAAGGACCCCCGTCTGGGCTTCGTCACGGTCACCGACGCCCGCATCACCGGCGACCTGCGTGACGCCACCGTTTTCTACACCGTGTACGGCACCGACGAGGAACGCACGGCCACCGCGGCGGCACTGGAGAGCGTCAAGGGGCTGGTGCGCTCCGAGGTGGGCCGCCGCACCGGCGTCCGGTTCACCCCGACGCTGGAGTTCGTCGCGGACGCCATCCCGGAGAACGCCGCGAACATCGACGATCTGCTGCGGGCCGCACGTGAGTCCGACGAGCAGGTCGCCCGGGCCGCCGCCGAGGCTCAGTACGCCGGTGACCCCGACCCGTACAAGAAGCCGGCCGAGGACGACGACGAGGACCTGGACGAGGACGACCTGGCCGACGAGGACCTGGCCGAGGGCGACGACCTGGCCGAGGATGGGGACGACGCTCACCGTGACTGATCCTGCCGGCCTGGTCGTCGTCGACAAGCCGGCCGAGTGGACCTCGCACGACGTCGTCGCCCGGCTGCGCCGGCTGGCCGGCACCCGCCGGGTCGGGCACGCCGGCACCCTCGACCCGATGGCCACCGGCGTCCTGGTGGTCGGCGTCGGTAAGGCGACCCGGCTGCTGGGCCACCTCGCGCTGACCGACAAGGAGTACGACGGCACCGTCCGGCTCGGCGCGAGCACCGTCACCGACGACGCCGAGGGCGAGGTCACCGGCGGCGCGGACGCGTCGGCCGTCAGCGACGCCGCCATCGCGGCCGCGGTCCGCAGCCTGACCGGGCCGATCCAGCAGGTGCCCAGCGCCGTCTCGGCCGTGAAGATCGACGGGGTGCGCTCGTACCGGAGGGTCCGCTCCGGCGAGGACGTCCAACTGCCCGCGCGCGACGTCGTCGTCAGCCGGTTCGAGGTGCTCGCGACCCGCCGGGACGGCCCGTACATCGACCTCGACGTGCGGGTGGTCTGCTCCAGCGGGACCTACGTGCGGGCGCTGGCCCGCGACGTGGGCGCCGCACTGGGGGTGGGTGGGCATCTGACGGCACTGCGGCGCACCGCCGTCGGCCCGTATCGCCTGTCGGTCGCTCGCACGCTGGACCAGCTCGCCGAGACGTTCGCGCTGATGCCACTGGCCGAGGCGGCCGCCGCGGCGTTCCCGCGGTTGGACGTCGACGCCGACACCGCCCGCAAGGTGTCGCACGGCATGCCGTTGCCGGCGACAGGGCTCGGCCCCGGTCCGGTGGCCGTCTTCGGCCCGGACGGTACGCTGCTCTCCCTGGCCGAGGATCGTGGTCCTCGTGCCAAACACGTGGCGGTGTTCGTCGGATGACGACCAGGACGAGGGCCGGGGGAGATGACCGGGGCTGATCGCCAGCAGGCGCACGAACGGCTCGAGTCCGAACTCGGAGTTCTCTGGCGACGTGTCCGGCGGTTGTCCGTCGATCTGGCCCGGCAGGTCGACGCCGGCATCGAGGTCGCGTCCTACGGCCTCCTGGGCGCCCTCGCCGACGGTGGTGACCTGCGCGCCGGCGACCTCGCCGAGCGGTTCGGCCTGGACAAGTCCACCGTCAGCCGGCAGATCACGCAGCTGGAGGCACTCGGCCTGATCCAGCGGGTGCCGGATCCGATGGACCGGCGCTCCCGGCTGATCCATGTCACGGAGGATGGCCTGGTCCGCGTGCGCGCGCTGCGGGCGGCGCGTGGCCGCTGGCTCGGTGAGGCGCTGCGGGACTGGCCGGACGCCGACATCGACACGCTGGTCGTGCTGCTGGCGAGGCTGAACTCTTCGCTGGCCCCGGAATAAAGTTGCGCGCTGCAACCATTGTTCATATAGTTGCAGCGGTCAACCATCCGAGGGGACCCATCACATGAGCACAGCTGCCGACCCGCGGGACGCGGAGCCGGTGGAGGCCGGGCCGAACATGAACCACCGGCAGGTCCTGGAGGCGATGTCGGGCCTGCTGCTCGCCATGTTCGTCGCCATGCTGTCCGGCACCATCGTGGCCAACGCGCTGCCGCGGATCATCGCCGACCTCGGCGGAAACCAGGACCAGTACACCTGGGTCGTCACCGCGACCCTGCTCGCCGCCACCGCCACCACCCCCATCTGGGGAAAGCTGGCCGACCGGATGAGCAAGAAGCTGCTGGTCCAGCTCTCCATCACGGTGTTCGTCATCGGCTCCATCCTGGCCGGGTTCTCGCAGAGCACCGAGACGCTCATCGGCTTCCGGGTGCTGCAGGGTCTCGGGCTCGGTGGCCTGCAGGCATTAGTGCAGATTGTGATGGCGTCGATGGTGAGCCCACGCGACCGCGGTCGCTACATGGGGTACTTCGGCGCCGTCATGGCCGTCGCCACCGTGGGTGGGCCGCTACTGGGCGGGTTCCTCGTCGACTCCGCGCTCGGCTGGCGGTGGTGCTTCTGGGTGGGCGCACCGGTCGCCGTCGTCGCCCTCGTACTGCTGCAGCGGACTCTGCACCTGCCGGTCGTCCGCACCGACACCACCATCGACTGGAAGGGCGCCCTGCTCATCCCCGGCGGCATCAGTGTGCTGCTCATCTGGGTGACGCTGGCGGGCAAGAACTTCGCGTGGCTCTCGTGGCAGAGCACCGCGTTCGTCGTCGGCGGCGTGCTGCTGATCGCGTTGGCGGTGCTGGTCGAGCGGCGGGTGAGCGACCCGGTCGTGCCGCCGCGGCTGATGCGGCAGCGGACCATGGTGCTGGCCATCATCGCCAGCGTGGCCATCGGTATCGCGATGTTCGGCTCCTCGGTGTTCTTCGGCCAGTACTTCCAGATCGCCCGCGGCTACTCGCCGACGGCGGCCGGCCTGCTCACGCTGCCCATGATCGTGGGCCTGCTGCTCGCCTCCACCATCACCGGCCAGCTGGTGACCCGGTACGGGCGGTGGAAGAGGTTCCTGGTGGGCGGCACCGCGCTGATCGTCATCGGGCTGGGGCTGCTGGGGACCATCGACCACTCGACCTCGCTGGTGCTCATCGGCGTGTACATGGCGCTGCTCGGCCTCGGGGTCGGCGCGAGCATGCAGAACCTCGTGCTGGCCGCGCAGAACGGACTCGACTACCGCGACCTGGGGGCCGGCACCTCGACGGTGACCTTCTTCCGCTCGCTCGGCGGCGCGGCCGGCGTCTCCGTCCTGGGCGCGATCCTGGCCACCCACGTCACCGGCCGCATCAACGACGGCCTGGCGTCCATGCCCGGTGCCGGCGCAGCCACCCAGACCGGCGGGTCGACGTCGTTGGACCTCAGCGGCCTGCCGGAGCCGGTCCGGGTGATCGTCGAGCACGCCTACGGCGACGCCACCGCGCTGGTGTTCCTCATCTCCGCCGCCATCGCCATCCTGGCCTTCGTCGCGGTGCTGTTCATGCGCGAGTCGGCGTTGCGCACGACAGTGGGTCACGCGCCGGCCGAGGTGGAGCAGGAGCCGGCCCGGGCATAATGTCGGAGGCGACAACGTCGACGACATCACCACGGGGAGCACGCGTGCAGCGCTGGACCGAGCTGGGCCAGGTCCCGCCCGGTTTCGGGCCATCGGTCGTCACCATCGGCAACTTCGACGGCGTCCACCTCGGGCACCGGCAGGTGCTGTCGCGCATGGTCGCCGACGCCCGCGCGGCCGGTATCCGCGCGATCGCCATGACGTTCGACCCGCACCCGCTGCGGCTGCACCGGCCCGACCAGGCGCCGGAACTCATCACGGGCATCCGCGACCGGCTGGAGCTGCTGGCCGAGACGGGCCTGGACGCGGTGCTGGTGCAGCAGTACACGTGGGAGTTCGCGCGGCAGTCGCCGGCCGGTTTCGTCCGCCGCTATCTGGTCGACGGGCTGCGCGCGGCCACCGTCGTCGTCGGGCACGACGTGCGGTTCGGCTGGCAGAACGCGGGCGACCTGTCCACCATGATGGACCTGGGCAAGGAACACGGCTTCACCGTCGAGGTCATCGACGACGTCAGCACCCCCGGCGAGCTGCGCCGATGGTCCTCGACCTGGGTCCGCGAACTGCTGGCCGCCGGCGACGTCGCCGGCGCCGCGGAGATCCTGGGCCGGCCGCACCGGCTGCGCGGCACCGTCGTCCGCGGCGACCAGCGCGGCCGCGACCTCGGGTTCCCGACGGCCAACCTCGCCGCCGACAGCGAGGGCCTGATCCCCGCCGACGGCGTCTACGCCGGTTGGCTGACCCGCACCGCCGGGCGGGAGCCCACGCCGTCGGAGCGGATGCCCGCCGCGGTGTCCATCGGCACGAACCCCACCTTCGACGGCGAGTCCCGCCGGGTCGAGGCCTTCGTGATCGGCCGCGACGACCTCGACCTGTACGACGACGAAGTCCTGATCGAGCTGGTCCAGCGGCTGCGCCCCACGCTGCGCTTCGACTCCGTCACCGAACTGGTCGACACCATGCACGACGACGTCGCCAAGGCCCGCGTCGTCCTCGGCAGCTGAGCGCGCGGCGCACGATTCGGCTGCGACGGGCGCACGCTGGTATCCTTGGCGCCGCCGTCAGAACGGCCGCGGTTCCAGAGTGCACCGGTGGACATGCCCGGTAGCGCCGCGCAACGAGAAGCAGAGAAGGAGTCCCGTGCCGACCGACACGAAGACCCGCAAGGACGTCATCACCGAGCACGCTCGCAGCGAGGGCGACACGGGCTCGCCCGAGGTGCAGGTGGCGCTGCTCACCCAGCGCATCAACCACCTCACCGAGCACCTGAAGGTGCACAAGCACGACCACCACAGCCGCCGCGGGCTGCTGCTGCTGGTCGGCCGCCGCCGTCGTCTGCTCAAGTACCTGCAGCGGGTCGACATCCAGCGCTACCGTGCGCTGATCGAGAAGCTCGGCCTGCGCCGATGAGCTGAGTCGAGGGGAGCGGATCCCGGCCGGGAGCCGCTCCCCTCGCACTTACACCCAGCACAACTCAACACACGACCAACCCGATCAGGGTGGCCGGCTTGGACGCAGCAAGGCCGGTCCTCGGTTGTGGCTCTCGGTCCCACGGCGGGTCGCCGCCGGCAGGGTCCGCGGGCTTCCATCGAAGACCGGTGCGTACGTGAACTCATTCGAGCGGGCCTCCCGTGATTCCCAGGAGGACGACCCATGACGGGTCCTGCTATCCACACCGCCGAAGCCGTGATCGACAACGGCAAGTACGGCACCCACACCATCCGCTTCGAGACCGGCCAGCTGGCCCAGCAGGCCGCCGGCTCCGTCGTCGTCTACCTCGACGACGAGACGATGCTGCTGTCGGCCACCACGGTCTCCAAGCAGCCCAAGGAGCACCTCGACTTCTTCCCGCTGACCGTCGACGTCGAGGAGCGCATGTACGCCGCGGGACGCATCCCCGGCTCGTTCTTCCGCCGCGAGGGCCGCCCCAGCGAGGAGGCCATCCTCACCTGCCGGCTCACAGACCGCCCGCTGCGTCCCACGTTCGCCAAGGGCCTGCGCAACGAGGTCCAGGTCGTCATGACGGTCATGTCGCTGCACCCGGACCACCTCTACGACGTCGTGGCCATCAACGCCGCCTCCGCGTCGACCCAGCTGTCCGGGCTGCCGTTCTCCGGCCCGATCGGCGCGGTGCGGGTGGCCCTGATCGACGACCAGTGGGTGGCCTTCCCGAACCACTCGCAGCTGTCCGAGGCCGTGTTCGACATGGTCGTGGCCGGCCGGGTGCTCCCCGACGGCGACGTCGCCATCATGATGGTCGAGGCCGAGTCGACCGCCGAGACCTGGGGCCTGGTGCAGGCCGGGCGCACGGCGCCGACCGAGGAGGTCGTGGCCGCCGGGCTCGAGGCGTCCAAGCCGTTCATCACCGCCCTCGCGACGGCGCAGCGCCAGCTGGCCGACGCCGCGGCCAAGGAGACGGCGGAGTTCCCGATCTTCCTGGACTACACCGACGAGATCTACGCCGCCGTCGAGGCCGCGTGCCGCGACGAGCTCGCCAAGGCGCTGACCATCGCCGCCAAGGCCGAGCGTGAGACCCGCCTCGACGAGATCAAGGCCGACGTCAAGTCGCGGCTCGCCGAGCAGTTCGAGGGCAGCGAGAAGGACATCAGCGCGGCGTTCCGGTCGCTGACCAAGGCGCTGGTCCGTGAGCGCGTGCTGCGGGACCAGGTGCGCATCGACGGCCGTGGCCTCACCGACATCCGCACCCTCTCCGCCGAGGTCGGCCCGATCCCGCGGGCGCACGGCTCGGCGCTGTTCGAGCGCGGCGAGACCCAGATCCTGGGCGTCAGCACCCTGAACATGCTCAGCATGGAGCAGAAGCTCGACACGCTCGCGGCCGAGAAGTCCAAGCGGTACATGCACAACTACAACTTCCCGCCCTACTCCACCGGTGAGACCGGCCGGGTCGGCTCGCCGAAGCGGCGCGAGATCGGTCACGGCGCGCTGGCCGAGCGGGCACTGCTGCCCGTGCTGCCGGCCCGCGAGGAGTTCCCGTACGCCATCCGGCAGGTCTCCGAGGCGCTGGGCTCCAACGGCTCCACCTCCATGGGCTCGGTGTGTGCGTCGACGATGTCGCTGCTCAACGCCGGTGTGCCGCTGCGCGCCCCGGTGGCGGGCATCGCCATGGGGCTCATCTCCGGTGAGGTCGACGGAGAGACCCGCTATGTCACGCTGACCGACATCCTCGGTGCCGAGGACGCCTTCGGCGACATGGACTTCAAGGTCGCCGGCACGCGGGAGTTCGTGACCGCGCTGCAGCTGGACACCAAGCTCGACGGCATTCCCGCGTCGGTGCTGGCGGCCGCGTTGCAGCAGGCCCGCGACGCCCGGCTGACCATCCTCGACGTCATGTCCGAGGCCATCTCCGTGCCGGACGAGATGAGCCCGTACGCGCCGCGGATCATCTCCATCAAGATTCCGGTCGACCAGATCGGCGCGGTGATCGGCCCCAAGGGCAAGATCATCAACCAGATCCAGGACGACACCGGCGCCGAGATCGCCATCGAGGACGACGGCACCATCTTCATCGGCGCCGCCGACGGCCCGTCGGCGGAGGCTGCTCGCACGCAGATCAACGCCATCGCCAATCCGACGATGCCCGAGGTCGGCGAGCGCTACCTCGGCACCGTCGTGAAGACGACCAGCTTCGGCGCGTTCGTCTCGCTGCTGCCGGGCAAGGACGGCCTGGTGCACATCTCCAAGCTGCGCGCCCTCGCCGGCGGCAAGCGGGTCGAGAGCGTCGACGACGTCGTCGCGGTCGGGCAGAAGATCCAGGTCGAGATCACCGAGATCGACGACCGCGGCAAGCTCGCGCTGACCCCCGTCGTCGAAGAGGAGTCGGCCAATGCCTCCGAGGCTGTCGACGCCTGACGGCCGCGTGACCACCCCGTCGACACGGACCCTGCTGGGGGAGGACGAAGGCGGACTCGTCCGTCGCACCGTCCTCCCCGGCGGGTTGCGCGTGGTCACCGAAGCGGTGCCGACCGTGCGGTCGGTGTCGATCGGCGTGTGGGTGGGTGTCGGCTCGGTCGAAGAGGACGTCACCGAGGCCGGCGCCACCCACTACCTGGAGCACCTGCTGTTCAAGGGCACGCCCAAGCGCACCGCCCTGGACATCTCGGCGGCTGTGGAGTCCGTCGGCGGTGAGATCAACGCCTTCACCGCCAAGGAGTTCACCTGCTACTACGCGCGGGTCCTCGACGCGGACCTGCCGCTCGCGGTGGATGTCGTCGCCGACATGGTGACCTCGTCGCTGATCGCCCCCGATGACGTCGAGAGCGAGCGCGAGGTGGTGCTCGAAGAGATCGCCATGCGCGACGACGACCCCTCTGACGCCGTCCACGACCTGCTGGCCAGCCGCATGTGGGGCGACAGCCCGCTGGGCCGGTCCATCCTGGGCAGCGTCGAGAGCATCACCGGCATGTCCCGCGAGACCGTCAACACCTACTACCGGCGCCACTACCTGGCCCGCAACATGGTCGTGGCGGCCGCGGGCAACCTCCGGCACGACGACGTCGTCGCGCTGGTCGAGAAGGCGTTCGCGTCGGCCGGGTTCCTCGACTCGTCCGACGACCCGACGCCGCCGCGGATCACCGGCGCGGCACCCGGCACCGGCCGCGGCGTCACGCTGCTGCACCGGCCCACCGAGCAGGCCAACGTCGTGCTCGCCGTCCCGGGTCTGGCCCGCAACGACGATCGGCGCTTTGCCCTCGGGGTGCTCAACGCGGCGCTCGGCGGCGGCATGTCGTCGCGCCTGTTCCAGGAGGTGCGCGAGCGGCGCGGGCTGGCGTACTCGGTGTACTCCTACGCCGCACAGCACGCCGCTGCCGGCCTGTTCGGGGTGTACGTCGGCTGCCAGCCGAAGAAGGTCGACCAGGTGCTGGACCTGTGCCGGACGGTGCTGGCGGACGTCGTGCACCGCGGCATCACCCAGGAGGAGCTGGAGCGCGGCAAGGGGCAGGCCCGCGGTGGCCTGGTGCTCGGCCTCGAGGACACCAGTGCGCGGATGAGCCGGCTGGCCAAGGCCGAACTGGTCTATGACGAGCTGCCCAGCGTCGACGAACTCATCGCCCGGGTCGACCGCGTCACCATGGACGACGTCACCGACCTGGCCCGCTCGCTGCTGCCGGCCTCTCCGACGCTTGCCGTGGTCGGCCCGTTCGACGAAGTCACCCGGTTCGAGGCCGCCCTGGGCTGACGCCCGCTCAGAACGGCGGTGGGTCGGGCGCGTTGGTGATGATCGGGCCGATGGGATCGGGTGGCCTGGTGTAGGCGTGACCGGTAGGGCTGCGCCACACCGTGGCTCCGGAGGGGAGCTGCGTCGGCTTCCAGCGGCCGTGGTGCTTGAGCAGATGGTGCGTCCGGCACAAGCAGTGGCAGTTGTCCGCCGACGTGGCGCCGCCCTGGGCGTACGCGACGACATGGTCGATGTCGCACCGAGACGCGGGGCGGTGGCAGCCGGGCATGCGGCAGGTACGGTCGCGGGCGGTGATGAAGTCTGTCAGCCGTCTCGATGGCCGGTAGCGGGTGGTGCCGTGGTCGAGCAGGCGGCCGGTGGCGGGGTCGGTGCGTAGCCAGGTCCAGACTCCCTCCGCGGCAAGCTCGCGGGCGACATGGCCGGGGATGGGCCCGTAGCCGTCGAGGTGACCTGGCTGGTCGTCGAGCCCGACGAGCGTGGTGAACGGCAATGTGACCTGCACCGCGACCGGGCGAGACCGCGTGGCGCCGCGCTGCGGGCCGGCCGTGGTGGTGAGTGTGGCCCAGGCCATGGCGGCGAGGGCGTCGGCGCGGCGCTGCTGGTGGGTTCGAGCAGGTTGGCCATGTGCGGCGTCGTCGCGCTTCTGGTTGTCGGCGGCGGCGTTCAGAGCGGTGTCGAGCGCGGCGGCGTCCGCCGCGGGGAGGAGGGCGTCGAGGTAGGCCATGCCGTCGGATGCCGGGGTGATCGAGACATAGCGATCCTGGCGCGCCAGAGCGTGCCGTTCCGCGGTCTCGGTGGGGGCGAGTTGGTGCAACAGCTCTTTGATCCGGCGCCGCAACGCTACCGAGTCCAGACCCGGCGCGATCGGCAGCACCGCGGCCTCCACCCGGCGGCGGACGGGCGGCTCCTGGCCGCCGAGCTCGCCGGTGATGACCTTCGCGCGGCGCTCGTCGATACGGCCTGCCTCGAGCTCACGCAGGGTGCTGGGGAAGTCCTCGACGAGCTGGACGGCGTGGCCGACCAGGTTCTCCGCCTGCCGGGTGGTGGTGACGGTGCGGGCGGCGACTTCGACGGCGGTGTTGGTGATCGGGTTCACCGACCGGTACCCGACATCGGCCGGCCGCAGTTCTGGGCGGGAGGCCAGCTCCGCGAGCGCGGTGGCCTGCTTCGCCGCGACCCACGCGGCCAGCCGGGCCCACCCGGCAGTGGCTTCCACCAGGGCGTAGCCGTCGGCGGCGGCGACGTCGAACCCGGCCAGCACGCCCGCCAACGCCGCCCCCGGGGGCGCGTCCAGATCGGCCGGGCCGGCGTCGTCGTCGAGCAGGCCGTCGAGCAGGCCGTCGGGGAGGACGCCGTCTGGGAGGAGGTCGCAACCGGTGACGTCGTCGGGAAGCTCCCACGGTTCGAAGCTCACCCATGCGCCGGTCCGCGGGTCGAACATGACCCATGGATCGGCAGATGAGAGAGCATCATCGAACATAAGAACTACTCTATCCGCCGCCACCGACAAGGTCGCGACGCACGCCACATCTCAGGGGGCGGGCCGCGCCGCATGCAGCGATCGGCCGTGCCGGACGACCTCGTCGACCAGCGTCTCCACGTGCTCGGCCTCGGTGCGGTAACTGATCAGGCAGGCCCGCATCGCGTACCGCCCCGCCACCACGGCGTTGGACGGGTACACGTGGCCGGCCCGCTGGACGGCGTAGAGAATCCGCTCGTTCAGGTCGTCGAGGTAGGCATCGTCGTCGAGCGCCGAAGGCGGGACGTAGCGGAAGCACACGATGGACAGCTCCGGGTCGGCCAGTGGCTCCAGCTCGTCGTGCGCCGTCACCAGGTGGTGCAGCCAGCGGGCGAGGTCGACGTCGTGGCGGATGCGCCGGGCGAAGACGTCCCAGCCGTGCGCCAGCAGCGAGACCCAGACCGGCAGTGCGTCGAACGGCCGCGTGAACTGCGGCGTCCACTGGTAGCGCAGCACGATGTCGCTCGCTACCTCGGCGTCGAGCTTGGTGTAGTCCGGCTGCAGGGTGAACGCCGCGAGGTGCCGGGCCGGGTCGCGGAACAGCACGAGGCTGGCCGAGATGGGGATGTTCATCCACTTGTGCGGGTCGCAGGTGACGGAGTCGGCCCGCTCGATGCCGGCGAACAGCGGCCGCAGCTCGTTGACCATCGCGGCCGGCCCGCCGTACGCCGCGTCGACATGGAACCAGCAGCCGTAGCGCTCGGCGACGTCGGCCAGCGCGGCGAGCGGGTCGATCGCGCCCAGCTCCGTCGTCCCGGCGGTGCCGACGACGCACAGCGGCTTCACACCGGCCGCGAGATCGCGCCGGATCGCCTCCTCGAGCACGTCCGGCCGCACGCGAAAGCGCTCGTCGGTGGCGACGCGGCGCACCGCCGCCGTGCCCAGCCCGAGCAGGTCGGCGGCGCGGTCGACGGTCTCGTGTGCGTCGTCGGAGATGTAGACGGCCAGCGGCGGCCCGGCGGCGATGCCGTCCCGGCGCACGTCCCACCCGGCCAGGGTGTCCCGGGCGACGGTGAGCGCCATCAGGTTCGCGGTCGCGCCGCCGGTGACGAACGCGCCGGACGCCTGCGCCGGCAGCCCGAGCCGCCCGGCGAACCACGCCAGCACGTGGTTCTCGATCTCGGTGGCGGCAGGGCCCAGCGGCCAGCCGCCGAGGTTCTGGTTGATGCCTGCGGCCAGCAACGACGCCGGCGCTCCCGGAACGGTGCCGGCTCCGGTGATGAAGGCCATGAAGCCGCCGTGCCCGGTCTGCGCCCCGTGATCGAACACGACGTCGCGCAGGTGGGTGAGGATCTCGTCGTCACTGACGGGCTTGTCCGGCACGCCGCGACCGAGGACGGCCGCGCGGGTCTCGGCCGGCGTGTGTGGGTGCACGACCGGCAGGTCGGGGAGCCGGCCCAGGTACTCGGTCCACAGCTCGACGGTGGCCTGGGCGAACTCCGTCGCCCGCTCGCTCGACCAGTCCAGGTCGCTCAGTGGTTCGGGCCGCTGCATGGGTGTAGAGGCTACTCTCAGGCACCGGGGTAGCCGTGCTGGCGCCAGGCCTCGTAGACGGCGACGGCCGCCGAGTTCGACAGGTTGAGCGAGCGCCGGCCCGGCAGCATCGGGATGCGTACCCGCTCGGTGACGGCGGGGTCGGCGAGCACGGTGTCCGGCAGCCCGGTGGGCTCGGTGCCGAACAGCAGCACGTCCCCGGGCCGGTAGGCGATGTCGCTGTGCCGGACCGTCCCGGCGGTGGCGAACGCGTACACCCGCGCCGGCAGCAGTGCCGCCCAGGCCGCGCCGAGGTCGTCGTGCACGGTCACGTTCGCCAGGTCGTGGTAGTCGAGGCCCGCCCGGCGCAGCTTGGCGTCGTCGAGGTCGAAACCCAGCGGCCGGATCAGGTGCAGGTGCGCGCCGGTGGCCGCGACCATCCGGATGGCGTTGCCGGTGTTGGGCGGGATGCGCGGCTCATGGAAGACGAGGTGGAACACGCCTGCGAGGGTACGGCTCAGGTCCGGAACGTGCGCCGGTAGCCCGACGGCGACACACCCAGCGCGGCGCGCAGGTGCTGGCGCATCGAGGCGGCGGTGCCGAAACCGGACCGGCGGGCGACCTCGTCGACGGCGAGGTCGCTGTCCTCCAGCAGCTGCCGGGCCCGGTCGATCCGCTGCTGGATGAGCCATTGACCGGGGCTCAGCCCGACCTCCTGGCGGAACCGGCGGGTGAACGTGCGCACGCTCATGGCCTCGCGGGAGGCCAGGTCGCGCAGCGTGAGCGGCTGATCGAGATGGGTCAGCGCCCAGTCGCGCGCGTCGGCGGTGCTGGGTGCGGCCGGCTCGGGCACCGGCCGGTCGACGAACTGGGCCTGCCCGCCGTCGCGCCACGGCGGGACGACGCAGCGCCGTGCCGCGTGGTTGGCGACGGCGGTGCCATGGTCGCTGCGCAGGATGTGCAGGCACAGGTCGATGCCTGCCGCCACCCCGGCGGACGTGAGGATGTCGCCGTCGTCGGTGAACAGAACGTCCGGGTCGAGTTTGACCTGCGGGAACAGCTCTCCGAAGCGGTCGGTGGCGCTCCAGTGGGTGGTGGCCGGGCGCCCGTCGAGCAGCCCGGCGGCCGCGAGCGCGAAGGCGCCGGTGCAGATGGAGACCATCCGGGTGCCGGGCCGGATGCGTGCGAACGCCGCGGCCAAGTCGGGCGGCAGCGTGCCGTGCCGGGAGATGCTCGTCGTCTCGTACGAGGCGGGGACGACGACGGTGTCGGCCCGCTCCACCGCTTCGGGCCCGTGCCGCACGACCACGTCGAAATCGGCGTCGGTGCGTACCGTGCCGGGTTCGACGGCCCAGGTGACGACCCGGTAGAGGCGCGCGCGGTCGGCGCCGCGAGCGATGCCGAAGATGCGTGCCGGGATGGACAACTCGAACGGGATGACGCCGGGACGCGCCAGCACGGCGACGCGGTGGACCATGGCCCGATTCTTACACAGTGTGGCAGCCGGGCCACTGGCGACGGCCGAACCGCTACCGCAGGATCAGCGGGTGACCCAGACCGTCCCGGGCCGTGCCCCACGCGACATCGAGCGCACGCCACGCATCCACCGGGCCTGGTGGGTGGCGCTGGTCGCGTTCGTCGCGCTGGTGGGAGCGGCCGCCTTCCGCGCGACACCGAGCGTGATGATCGAGCCGTTCCACCAGGAGTTCGGCTGGTCGCACGGCACCATCTCGTTCGCGATCTCGGTGAACATCATGCTCTACGGGCTGACGTCACCGTTCGCGGCCGCGCTGATGGAACGGTTCGGCATGCGGCGGGTGGTGGCGGCGGCACTGGCGCTGGTGTCCGCCGGCAGCGGGCTGACCGTGTTCATGTCGGCGAGCTGGCAGCTGGTGCTGTGCTGGGGCCTGCTGGTCGGCCTGGGAACCGGCTCGATGGCGCTGGCCTTCGTCGCGACCGTGACCGACCGGTGGTTCGTGGCGCGGCGCGGGCTGGTGTCGGGCATCCTCACCGCGGGGACGGCGGCCGGTCAGCTGGTCTTCCTGCCGCTGCTGGCGGTCGTGGTCGACGACCACGGCTGGCGGCCGGCGTCGCTGACGGTGTCGGCGGTGGCGCTGGCAGCGGTGCCGCTGGTGGTCCTGCTGCTGCGGGACCGGCCCGAGGACGTGGGGCTGACGGCGTACGGCGCCACCGGCCCGGCGCTGCATGTCGCGCCGGCGACGGGTGCGGGCCGGCGGGCGGTGACGGCGCTCACCTCCGCGGCCCGAACCGGCACGTTCTGGCTGCTCGCCGGGACGTTCGCGATCTGCGGCGCGTCGACCAACGGGCTGGTCGGCACCCACTTCGTGCCGGCGGCCCACGACCACGGCATGCCGGTGACGACGGCGGCGGGCCTGCTCGCCGTCGTCGGGATATTCGACCTGGTCGGGACCATCGCGTCGGGCTGGCTGACCGACCGGTTCGACCCGCGGCTGCTGCTGGCGGTGTACTACGCGCTGCGCGGTGTGTCGCTGACGGTGCTGCCGCTGTTGCTCGCCGACCAGGTGCATCCGCCGATGCTGTTCTTCATCGTCTTCTACGGCTTGGATTGGGTGGCGACGGTGCCGCCCACCATCGCGCTGTGCCGGGAGCATTTCGGCGCGTCCGGGCCGATCGTGTTCGGGTGGGTGCTGGCGTCGCATCAGATCG
Source organism: Jiangella gansuensis DSM 44835 (assembly GCF_000515395.1). Classification (NCBI taxonomy): domain Bacteria; kingdom Bacillati; phylum Actinomycetota; class Actinomycetes; order Jiangellales; family Jiangellaceae; genus Jiangella; species Jiangella gansuensis. The sequence goes on from NZ_KI911782.1 coordinate 2,072,765, forward strand.
GCGCGGCCCTGGTGGCCTTCGGCGCCGGGCTGACCCGCGACCACTTCGGCAGCTACGACCTGGCATGGATCATCGCCGGAGCGCTGTGCGCCATGGCGGCGGCGATGTCGCTGGCAATCCGGCGCGGGGCGGTGCCGGCTGCCGCCCCGTCATCCGGCTGACCGTCGGCGCGGACCGCCTCGGCGATGCGGCGGGTGGCGCGGCTGGCCCGCTGCCGGGCTGCGGCCCAGCTGAGCCCGTGGCGGGCGGCCGCGGCGCTGCCACCGGCCCGGCCCGGTGCGGGCGCGTAGATGTCGACGACGAGATTGGCGTCCTCGGTGGTGATGACCCCGCCCTCGACGGCCCAGGCGAGCAGCTGGATCAGCTCGAGATCGGCCGGTGCGGCGACTGCGGCTGCGCCGTCGGCGGGGTGCAGCTCGTCCGGCGCGGACGGGATCTCGTGGCGCTGGTGCGCGAGGTCGGCGACGGTGAGGCGGAGGGTGTCCATGGCGATGTTCGCCGCCACCTTCACCGGCCGCCGCTGGACCGGATACGCCGCCACGACCGACCAGAGCGCGGTGACGGCGGCCTGCTCCAGGCTGGCGCGCGAGTCGCGGCCGGTGTGCGTCGCGGCGATCCGGACCGCCTTGCCGAGCATGAGCTGGAACACCGTTCGCAACGCGAGCGTGTCGCCGGCCTGGCCGCGACGCAGCAGCGCGAGCAGCACGGTGTCGGGACGGGTCCGGGTGGCCCGCTCGACGTCACTCAACGACGCGCAACCGGCCAGACCAGCCTCCCGCCGTCCCCACGCGGCGACGGCAGCGGGCGTGGCGGGGTCGGCGCACAGCCGGGCCCACTCGGCGTTGAGCTGCCCGACCACGCTGGTGTCGGTGCGGCGGGGTGCGGTCGTGGCGGACATCGGCGGCTACCTCCCGGGGGTGGTCGCCGTCCACGCTGGTCGAGGGCACTTGCCCGCAGACTTGCCCGGGCGGTCCGAATCCCAGGTCAGGCGCTTGCCCGCGGGCGGGCGGTCTTGCCCGGCGGCTGGTAGGAGAGACTGTGCGGCATGAGTCTGAGGGTGGCGGTGATCGGCGCGGCCGGTCGGATGGGTCAGCAGGTGTGCCGGGCGGTCGACGACGCCGAGGACCTGGAACTGGTCGGGCGGTTCGACGCCGGCGACGAACTCGGTGATCTGGCCGGCGCGGAGGTTGCGGTCGACTTCACCGTGCCCGACGCGACGCTGGGCCACGTGCTGCACTGTGTGGCGCAGGGTGTCCACGCGGTCGTCGGCACCACGGGCTGGAACGACGAGTCCCTCCACCAGGTGCGCGCCGCGCTGGCCGTGCAACCCGGAGTCGGTGTGCTCATCGCGCCCAACTTCGCCATCGGCGCCGTGCTCACCATGCGCTTCGCTGCACAGGCGGCCCGCTTCTACGAGTCGGTCGAGATCGTGGAGCTGCACCACCCGGACAAGGTCGACGCGCCCAGCGGCACCGCCGTGCGGACGGCGCAGCTGATCGCCGCGGCGAGGCAGGAGGCCGGCGTGCCGGCCGCGCCCGACGCCACGTCGGCGGCGCTGGACGGCGCCCGGGGCGCTCGGGTCGAGGGCGTGCCGGTGCATGCCGTGCGGCTGCGTGGCCTGGTCGCGCACGAGGAAGTGCTGCTGGGTACCGCGGGCGAGACACTGACCATCCGGCACGACTCCTTCGACCGGTCGTCGTTCATGCCGGGGGTGCTGGCCGGGGTCCGCGGCGTAGCGGAACACCCGGGGCTCTCGGTGGGGCTCGAGGAGTACCTCGACCTGTGAACGGGGCACGGCGAGACCGCATCTGGGCCGTCGGCATGGCCGTGCTGGTGGGCGCTCTCCTGGTCCTCGTGGTCTGGCGCGGCACGCTGCTGCTCGGCTCCGGTTCCGCGGCCGGCGTCGGGATCGGCATGGCGGTCGTGGCCATCGCGCTGGTCGGGGCGTGGGTCCTCTGGCGGTCGGTGCGGTTCGGGATGCTGATGCAGCGGCTGGCTCGCGAGCTCGAACAGGAGGGCGGCCTGCCCGTGGACGACCTGCCGCGCCGGCCGAGTGGCCGGGCCGACCGCGCCGCCGCGGATGCGCTCTTCGAGCAGCGGCGCGCCGAGGCCGAGGCCAGCCCGGACGACTGGCGCGCCTGGTTCCGGCTGGCGCTCGCGTACGACGACGCCGGCGACCGCGCTCGCGCCCGCCAGGCAGCGCGGAAGGCGATCACCCTGCACGGCTCGACCAGCTGATCGACCCCGGGCCCTTCTCACGCGGGCGGAAAACCGGCAGGGTGGGGGCAGTCATGCCGACGAGAGACGGGTGATGGTCATGCGGAGGATGCGCCGATCGGCAACTGCGATCCTGATCGGGACGCTGGCGGTCTCGGGAGCCGGGCTCGCGCAGGCCGCCGACCGCGGCCGGCCCTCCGAGCCGCCGCCCAAGACCCCCGTGGCCACGGGGTACGGCGGAGCGGTCTCGACCGTCGACGCCGACGCGACGGCGGCCGGGCTGTCGGTGCTGCGTCGCGGCGGCACCGCCGCCGACGCCGCCGTTGCGGCCGCCGCGGCACTGGGTGTCACCGAGCCGTTCTCGGCCGGCGTCGGCGGTGGCGGGTTCTTCGTCCATTACGACGCCCGCACCGGTGAGGTGCGGACCCTCGACGGCCGCGAGACGGCACCGGCGACGGCCACCGAGGAACTGTTCCTCGACCCCGCGACGGGACAGCCGCTGGCCTTCCCCGACGCCCGGGTGAGCGGCCTGTCGGTCGGAACCCCCGGCACCCTCGCCACCTGGGACGAAGCACTGGACCGGTGGGGGCGGTTCTCGCTCGCCCGCAACCTCCGCCCGGCCATCGACCTGGCCGAGGACGGGTTCGTCGTCGACGAGACGTTCCGGTCGCAGGTCGAGGCCAACGCCGCCATCTTCGCCGACTTCCCGGCCTCGGCCGAGCTGTACCTGCCCGGCGGCGAGCCTCCGGCGGTCGGCACCACGCTGCCCAACCCGGACCTCGCCGACACGTATCGCGCCATCGCCCGGCACGGCATCGACCTCTTCTACGAGGGGCCCATCGCCGCCGACATCGCGGCCACCGTGCAGGACCCGCCGGTGCGCGACGACGCCACGCGCGTCGTGCGTCCCGGCGACCTCAGCACCGACGACCTCGCCGCGTACGAGGTCGTCGAGCGCGACCCGACCCTGGTCGACTACCGCGGCCTGCAGGTCTACGGCATGGCGCCGCCGTCGTCGGGCGGTTCCACCGTCGGCGAGGCGTTGAACATCCTGGAGTCGTTCGACCTGGCGGCCATGGACGAGGCCACCGCGTTGCACCACTACCTGGAGGCCAGCGCCCTCGCCTTCGCCGATCGCAACCGCTACGTCGGCGACCCGGACGCCGTCGACGTCCCGCTGGCGCAGCTGCTGTCGCAGGAGTTCGCCGACGAGCGGGCGTGCCTCCTGGACTCCGCCACGGCGGCGCCGAAGCCGGTCCCGCCCGGTGTCCCGGACGGCGACTACGCCGAGTGCGTTCCCGCCGGCGCCGACGGGTACGCCGTCGATGACGCCGGCTCCACCACCCACCTGACCACCGCCGACCGCTGGGGCAACGTGGTGGCGTACACGCTGACCATCGAGCAGACCGGCGGCAGCGGCATGGCCGTGCCGGGTCGCGGGTTCCTGCTGAACAACGAGCTCACCGACTTCAATTTCGCGCCCACGCAGGGGAGCGCGCCGGACCCGAACCTGCCCGGCCCGAACAAGCGGCCGCGCTCGTCCATGGCGCCCACCATCGTGCTGGACGACGGCGAACCGTTCCTGGCCGTCGGCAGCCCCGGCGGCGCCACCATCATCGGAACGGTGCTACAGACACTGATCAACCGGGTCGACCGCGGCATGGACCTGCCTGACGCCATAGCGGCGGCCCGGCTGACACAGCCGAACAGCCCGAACACGTCGGCCGAGCCGGCCATCGCGGACGGACCGCTCGGCGCCGCGCTCGAAGGCTTCGGCCACACCCTGGTGTCCACGCCCGAGATCGGCGCCGCGACCGGCATCGAGTTCCTCGACCACCGGCGCATCCAGGCCGCCGCCGAACCGGTCCGCCGCGGTGGCGGCAGCGCCGGCGTGGTGGTGCCGCAGCGCTGGCCCCGGCCGTGACCGCTGATTCGGCGCAACCGTGTGGCGTCGCGCACTGATCTTTGTGACAATGGAGACCTGAGGGGAGTACTTGTCGACCTCACCCGGTCATCCCGGACCGTCCGAGCGGTCCTCGGGTAGGCCGCCCGCCTCGCCGCGGGCGTAGGAGACCTCGAACGTGATGGTTCGAGGAGGCTCCATGCCCGTACTGGCTGCCGATACCGCGTCGAGCGGGAGTTCGATCGCGTCGCCGGGTCTGTGGGCGGTCAGCATCGCCGTCCTGCTGGCCCTGCTTGTGGTCGACTTCGTGGTGACCCGCAAGCCGCACGAGGTCTCGATGCGTGAAGCGGTGGGTTGGTCGGTCTTCTACCTGGCGCTGCCATTCGTCTTCGCCGGGTACATCTGGGCGGAGTACGGCGGCCCGCAGGGCCTGGAGTTCGTCACCGGCTTCGTCGTCGAGAAGTCGCTGTCGGTGGACAACCTGTTCGTGTTCATGCTGATCCTGTCGGCCTTCGCGGTGCCTGCGGAGCTGCAGCAACGGGTGCTGCTCTACGGCATCGTCGGCGCGCTCGTGCTGCGGGCGATCTTCATCGCCGCCGGCGCCGCGATGCTCCAGGCGGGCACGTGGGCGTTCCTTGTGTTCGGTGCGGTGCTGTTCATCACCGCGGTCCGGGTGTTCCGGGACGCCGTGCGCCACCAGGAACCGATCGGCGACGTGTCGGAGATGAGGGTGGTGCGGGCCCTGCGGCGATGGATGCCGGTGACGGACTCGTACCGCGGCGCGAAGCTCACGGTCCGCGACGGTGGCCGCCGCGCCTTGACCCCGCTGGCGGTCGTGGTGGTGGCGGTGTTCGCCACCGACGTCGTCTTCGCCGTGGATTCCGTGCCTGCGGTGTACGGCATCACCGAAGACCCGTACCTGGTGTTCACCACCAACGCCTTCGCTCTGCTGGGGCTGCGGGCCCTGTACTTCGTCCTTGCGGTGGCGCTGTCCAGGCTGACCTACCTCAACCACGGGCTCGCGGTCATCCTCGCGTTCATCAGCGTGAAACTGGTTCTGCACTGGGCCCACGGCGTCTGGCCGGCCGTCCCGGAGATCCCGACGACGGCCTCGCTGATCGTCATCGTCCTGGTCCTCGCCACGGTGATCGTCGCCAGCCTGCGAAGGCGGGAGGACACCGCGGCGCTGGCCGCCCCGGCCGATCGAGGTGAATCACGATGAGCTACGTCATCGACGTCCTGGCCGCCGTCCTGATCCTGGCCGCACTGGTCATCACCTGCGCGGCTCTGTCCACCGGCCCGCCGCGGGAGCACCGCCACCGAGGCCATGGACACGGCCATGGCCATGGCCATGGCCGGAACCGTCCGGCCTAGCTGACGGCGCGCAGGATCGCCGTCGTGGCGGCCGCGACGACGATCACGACGAGGAACGACTGGCGCAGGATCAGCGCGACAACGGCGGCGGCCATGCCGGCGAGCATCCACACGTCCACGCCGAGCCGGCCGCCGTCGTCGAACAGCTCGACCGCGATCAGCCCGGCGAGCATCGCCACCGGCAGGAACGCCGCCACCCGGCGTACGTCCGGACGCTCCAGCACGGCCGGCGGCAGCGACACTCCGGCCAGCTTGAGCAGGTAGCAGCCGACGGCGGCGGTGATGACGGCAACCCAGATCATGTGTCTCCCTTCGTGGCCCGCCCCGGGAACAGGCCTGCGACGACGGCGACCGGCGCGGCCGCGAGGACCGGAATCCCGGCCGGTGCCAGCGGGATCAGCGCCGTCGCCACCAGCGCGCCCCCGGCCGCCACCCACCGGGCCTGCCGCTCGCGCAGCCTGGGCCACATCAGCGCGAGGAACGACGCGGGCACCATGGCGTCCAGCCCCAGCGTGGCCGGGTCGCCGATGGCCGAGCCGCCCACGGCCCCGGCCAGCGTCCCGGCGTTCCACAACACGAACAGCAGCGCACCGGTGATCCAGAACGCGTAGCGCTGCTCGGCCGGTTCGTCGCGGCCCACGGCCATGGCCGTCGTCTCGTCGATGACGAGGTGCGCGGCCACCAGGCGACGCGGACCGGTGAGGTCGCGCCGGCCCAGGATGCGGGTCATGGGCACCCCGTAGAACATGTTGCGCACGCCGAGCAGCAGGGCCGCGGGGACAGCGGCCAGGCCGGTGCCGCCACCGCCGATGACCCCGACGACGGCGAACTGCGACGCACCGCTGAACATCACCAGGCTGAGCACCATGGTCTGCGCCACACTCAGCCCGGACGCCACCGAGACCGCGCCGAACGAGGCACCGAAGGCCGCCGCGTACGCCGCGATGCCGGCCGCGTCACGGCGGATCGCCGACCGCGAATCCTCACTCATCGCGCAGACAGTACTCAACGCCACTGACACTGATGAGACGGTTCTGCATTCCGGACACCTCGGGCGTCTAGGCTGAGCCCGTGCTGTTCCAGAAGCGGTTCTGGCCGGGCATCGCGGACGGCTCGGTTACGCTGGCCTTCCGCAGGTGGCGCCGTCAGCAGGTGCTCCCCGGGCGGCCCTACCGCACCGCAGCCGGCATCATCGACGTCACCTCGGTCGCCGTCGTCGACCCGGCCGCCATCACCGACGACGACGCCCGCGCGGCCGGTCATCCGGACGCCGCCAGCCTGGTCGCCGACCTGCCGGGCGAGCCGCAGAACCCGACGTACCGCATCGAGTTCCGCCTGGCCACCGGCCCGGATCCGCGCGCCGAGCTCGCCGCCGGCGCGGATCTCGACGCGGCGGAGATCGAGCGCATCACCGCCCGGCTGGACCGGCTGGACCGCGCATCGTCGGCCGGTCCGTGGACACGCGAGACGCTGCGCTTGGTCGAGGAGCACCCGGAGCGCCGCGCCGGTGACCTCGCCGACCTGGCCGGCCGCGAGCGGGCGCCGTTCAAGCTGGACGTGCGCAAGCTCAAGAACCTCGGGCTTGCCGAGAGCTACCCGGTCGGCAACCGGCTCTCGCCCCGCGGCCGTGCCTATCTCGACGCGACCCGGGACTGAGCCCGTCAGCGACGCGGCTGGTCCGACGGGCCGACGTGGTCGTCCAGCCACGCCTTGAGCGGCGCCATGTCCCGCCAGGCCGCCGCCACCCGCTGGGCCGCAGAAGACGTGTGCAGCCACTCCGGCGCACCGACGTCCTGCCAGGCGACCAGCGCCTTCTGCCGCAGCAACTCGATGCGCGGATGGCCGGCGTCATAGCCGCGCGGGCGGGTCTTCAGCGCGTCGCCACCCACGACGTAACCGCGGGAGCGCACGCCCGCCACGACGGTCTCCAGCGCAGCGCCGCGGCGCTCGTCATCGACGGCCACCCGGTAGCGGCCCACCTGGTCCGCGGCCATCTGGTAGTAGCCGGTGGCGACGAACAGCCCGGCGGCGCTGACGTGCACGTAGTGGCCGCCGATGGAGACGCCCTGCTGGGTCTTGTACGGCGTCTTGTCGCGGGCGAACCGCACGTCGCGGTACGGCCGGAAGAACCGGATGTCGCCGAACTCGGTGGTCAGCTCGTCGGCCAGAGCCCGCATGGGGTCGCGGACGCAGCGCTCGTAGGTGTCCTTGTGCGCGGTCCAGAACGACTTGGTGTTGTCGTTCTCGAGGTCCTCGTAGAAGTCCAGCGCCTCGACCGGGATGCCGGCGAACGTCACGACGCCTCCGCTCCGGACGGTTCGGCAGTGATGTCCGTGTGCAGCCGCACCTGCCGCAGCGTGGCGCTGCCGTCGCCGGTCAGGTCGAGGGTGCGGTGTGCGGTGTCCGGCGCCCAGCCGGCCGGCTCGAGGAAGCCGCGCAGGGCGTCGTCGCCGACCACCAGCCAGATGCGGGCGCGGGTGAACCCGTCCGCGCGCAGGGTGTCCGCGACGGCGGACAGCAGCCGGGAGCCGTGGCCCTCGCCGAGGGCCTCGGGGTCGATGTGGAACGCGACGACCTCGCCGTCTGCCGGTTGCGCGTCGGGGTCCTCCGACGGCGCGGTGGCCGCGAACCCGACCACCCGGCCGGTCTCGAGCGCCACCAGGACACGGTGCCGGGCCGTCGGCGGCCGGACGACCGCTTCGCGCCAGGCGGCGCCGAACGCCGCGGCATCGACGTCGTCGAGCAGTGCGGCGGGCAGCAACCCGGCGTAGGAGCGGCGCCAGGCGCGGGCTTGGACCTCACCGACCGCCTCGGTGTCGGCGGCCCAGGCGAGGCGGACACTGCGATCGGCGACGGGCTGCTCGGACACCCGGACAACTGTACGTGCTCCCTACGCCCCGCTGCTGACGTGGTGGGGGCAGCCGGCCGGTTCACCCGCCGGGGGCGTCCAGCCCGCGCCGGGCAGGAAGCCGGGCAGTTCGACCGACTCGTCGTAGTACTGGTGGTAGACCGGCAGCGCCGAACCGGACATCGGCGGAACCACCCAGGACCATTCGGCGTGCGGGACGCGGCCGGCTCGCCGTTCCTTGTCGACGAACGCCATGAACATGGCCGACTCCTGATGGTGGTCGGCGATCTTGACGCCGGCCCGGTCGAACGAGTGCAGGACCGCCCGGTTGACCTCGACCAGCACCCGGTCCTTCCAGAGCGAGCGGTCGTTGTCGACGTCCAGGCCGAGCCGCCGGCCGATCTCGGGCATCTTGGCGTAGCGGTCGGGGTCGACCAGGTTGCGCGAGCCGATCTCCGTCCCCATGTACCAGCCGTTGAACGGCGCCGTCGGGTAGGTGATGCCGCCGATGCGCAGCGGCATCGAGGAGATGGCCGGCACCGCGTGCCACCGCAGCTCGAGGTCGGCGAACCACGGGAGCTCGGGGTGGGTCAGCTCGACCTCCAGGACGGCGTCGTCCGGGAGGTCGAACAACTGGACGCCTTCGTCCGGGGTTTCGACGGCCAGCGGCAGCACGTCGAAGTCGCTGCCCTTGCCGGTCCAGCCGAGGCTCTCGACCCAGCGGGTGAAGTCGGCCTGTGACGGGTCGCCGACGACGGACTCCAGGCCGAGGTAGCCGGCGTACCGGACGAGCTGGCTGTTGCGCAGCCGCGGTGCCGGCCGGCCCGGCTGGTCGGGAGCGAAGAGCGTGAGGACCGGGCGGATGCGTCCGCCGTTGGTGGCGACCCGCAGGTGCTCGACGCACTCGGCGGCCACCCCCTCGGCGTCGCGCACGTGCCGGCGATCACGGACGACGAGGCTGCGCCAGTAGAGCCGTCCGATGCAGCGGTTGGCGTTGCGCCAGGCCACCCGGGCGCCGAATTCCAGCTCCTCGGCGGTGTGGCTGAAGATGCCGCGGCGGCCGAACTCGATCAGCGCCTGGCTGAAGCGCTCGCCGGCGTCGGGAGCATGAGGGTTCTCAGCCGCGTGCAGCCGGAAGAAGTCCTCGGCTTCGCTGAGGTCGACGGAGTGGATCGGCACGTCTGGAAGGCCCGGGTGATGGTGCGTTCCTTCAGTGGCCACAGGTCAGCTCCTCCGATGTCAAAGGTGCGAGAACAGACAAATCCGGCAAAACGACCCAACCCAAGATCAGCATGCCTGGCGAATGACGCACCGTCACGGATGATCTCAGAGCGTGGACGGCGAAGTCTGTCGTTTCGGTCAATCGATGCGAACCGGCCGATACGCCCCGAGTCGCATGGGATCCGCCGCGGATCACATCGGCGCTGCTGACGGCGGACTCCGGCCACGAGGCCGGGCCGGGGTCCGAGGGTGTCATGAGAAATACGTCACGCATCGTCGCTGCGAGCGGGTGCCCGCGGCGGGGCACGGTCGTCACTCAGCGTGACCATTGGCCGGCCATGGCGATGCCGTGAACGCAAGTGTTACACCCAAGCGACAGCATTGCTGGACAAGTGTCACATGCGCGGCCTAGCCTTGACGGCATGGCGGGTAGTGACGAGCACGAGGCGGCGTTCAACGCGATCGTCGACGGCGACGGGCGCATCGAGCCGCGTGACGCGATGCCGGAGGCCTACCGGAAGACGCTGATCCGGCAGATGGCCCAGCATGCGCACTCCGAGATCATCGGGATGCAGCCGGAGGGCAACTGGATCAGCCGGGCGCCCAGCCTGCGCCGCAAAGCGATCTTGCTGGCCAAGGTGCAGGACGAGGCCGGCCACGGGCTGTACCTCTACGCCGCCGCCGAGACGCTCGGGGTGTCGCGAGACCACCTGCTCGACCTCCTGCACACCCGCAGGCAGAAGTACTCGTCGATCTTCAACTACCCGACCCTCACCTGGGCCGACGTCGGCGCCATCGGCTGGCTGGTGGACGGCGCGGCCATCACCAACCAGGTGCCGCTGACCCGCTGCTCCTACGGCCCGTACGCGCGGGCCATGGTGCGGATCTGCAAGGAGGAGTCGTTCCACCAGCGGCAGGGGTTCGAGGCTCTGCTGGCACTCACCCGCGGCTCGGCGGCCCAGAAGGCGATGGCCCAGGATGCCCTGGACCGCTGGTGGTACCCGAGCCTGGCCATGTTCGGCCCACCCGACGCCGCATCCACCCATACCGACCAGTCCCTGCGGTGGGGCATCAAGCGCTTCGGCAACGACGAGCTGCGGCAGCGGTTCGTCGACATGACCGCCCCGCAGGCCGACGTCCTGGGCCTCGCCATCCCCGACCCGAACCTTCGCTGGAACCCTGAACGCGGCCACTACGACTTCACCGAGCCCGATTACGACGAGCTCTTCCGGGTCATCAAGGGCGACGGTCCGTGCAACCGGCAGCGCATGGAGCACCGGGTGGCAGCGCACACCGAGGGCGCCTGGGTGCGCGAGGCCGCGGCGGCGTACGCGGCGAAGCAGGCCAAGCGCGCCGAGCAGGCGGGGGCAGCCGCATGAGCACCGAATCGCCCCTCTGGGAGGTCTTCGTCCGGGCCCGGCGCGGACTGTCGCACGTGCACGCCGGCAGCCTGCACGCACCGGACGCGGCGATGGCGCTGCGCAATGCCCGCGACGTCTACACCCGCCGCAATGAGGGCGTCTCCATCTGGGTGGTCCCGTCCGCACAGATCACCGCCAGCAGCCCGGAGGAGAAGGACGCGTTCTTCGACCCGGCCGCCGACAAGGTCTACCGGCACCCGACGTTCTACGAAATCCCGGCGGAGGCGAAGCATCTGTGAACGAACCGCTGGTCGACTACAGCCTGCGGCTGGGCGACGACTCCCTGGTGCTGGCCCAGAGGCTGGGGGAGTGGGTGGCCCGGGCGCCGGAGCTGGAGGAGGACGTCGCGCTGGCCAACATCGCGCTGGACCTGCTGGGGCAGGCGCGCACGCTGCTCACCTACGCCGGCCAGGTGGAGGGCGCCGGCCGCGACGAGGACGCGCTGGCCTATTGGCGCGACGACCGCGACTTCCGCAACGTTCTGCTGGCCGAGCTGCCCAACGGCGACTTCGCGGTGACGATGGCCCGGCAGCTGATGGTCTCCGCCTACCAGTACGAGCTGTACGACCGGCTGCGGGCCAGCGCGGACGAGACGCTCGCGGCCATCGCCGGCAAGGCGGTCAAAGAAGTCCACTACCACCGCGACCACGCCACCCAGTGGGTGCTCCGGCTCGGCGACGGCACCGACGAGAGCCGCCGCCGCATGGTCGCCGGCCTGGAGGCCGTCTGGCCCTATACCGACGAGCTGTTCGACACCGACGACGTCACCGACCTGCTGAGCACCGACGCCGTCGCCGTCGACCCGGCCTCCCTACGCGACCCCTGGCGTGCCTACGTCGGCGGCGTCCTGGCCGAGGCTGGACTGGAACCGCCCGACGACGTACCGGCCCGCCGCGGCGGACGCCACGGTCTGCACACCGAGCAGCTGGGCTACCTGCTGGCCGAGATGCAGCACCTGCACCGATCGCACCCGGGGGCGTCATGGTGACCGCGACGCTCACCCCCGACGCCGTCCGCGAGGTCGTCGCGGTGGTGCCCGACCCGGAACTGCCGATGGTCACCATCGAGCAGCTCGGCATCCTGCGCGGCGTCCGCGTGTCCGAGGCGGGCCACGTCACCGTCGACATCACGCCGACGTACTCCGGCTGCCCGGCCATGGACGCGATCCGGGCCGACATCGTCGCCGCACTGGCCTCGGCCGGCATCGACGACGTCGAGGTGCGGCTGGTGCTGGCGCCGGCCTGGACCACCGACTGGATCACCGAGGAGGGGCGCGAGGCGCTGCGACGACACGGCATCGCCCCGCCCGGGCCTCCCGGCCGGGTCAGCATCGCCTTCAGCGTCCGCTGCCCGCACTGCGGCTCGCCGGCCACCCGCGAACTGTCCCGCTTCGGGTCCACCGCGTGCAAGGCGCTGTGGGTCTGCACCGACTGCCAGGAACCGTTCGACCATGTGAAGGCGCTGTGACGACGGCCACCGAGACCCTGCGCCCAGCGCGCCGGCACTCCGTCGTCCACCGGCTGCGGGTGGCCGACGTGGAGCGGCTCACCGACGACGCGGTCGCGGTCACCCTCGACGTCCCGCCGGAGCTGGCCGCCGATTACGAGTTCGCCGCCGGCCAGCACCTCAACGTGTCCCTGCCCGGCGGCGACGGCGTCCGGCGCAGCTACTCGATCTGCTCGCCGGCCGGTTCCGGCGTGCTGCGGTTCGCGGTGAAACGGCTGCCCGGCGGCGCGTTCTCGGAGCACGCGCTCGCGACACTCGCCGCCGGCGACGAACTGGACGTCATGACGCCGGCCGGCCGGTTCACGCCGTCGTTCGACCCGGCGCAGGCCCGGCATTACACGGCCGTCGCGGCCGGCAGCGGAATCACCCCGGTCATGTCCATCGCGGCGACGGCGCTGGCCGTCGAGCCGCACAGCGAGGTGACGCTCCTCTACGGCAACCGCACGTCGTCCTCGGTGATGTTCCTCGACGAACTGGCCGACCTCAAGGACCGGTTCCCGGACCGGTTCCGGGTCCTGCACGCGCTGTCGCGGGAGCCCGGCACCACGCACCTGCTGTCCGGTCGCCTGGACGCCGAGCGACTCGCGCGTCTGATCGACCACCTGCTGCCGCCGGACACCGTCGACGAGTGGTACCTCTGCGGCCCCTACGACATGATCACCGCGGCCCGGTCCGTGCTGGCCGGGCACGGCGTCGACCGCGCGCACGTGCACGCCGAGCTCTACCACGTCGGCGACGCGCCCCCGGCGCCGCGCCCGCAGGCCCGGCCCGTCCCCGCACACTGCGAGGTCACCGCGGTCCTCGACGGCCGCCGCAGCGACGTCGTCCTCGACGACCCGGACGAGACCGTGCTCGAAGCGGTCCTGCGCGCCCGCAACGACGCGCCGTTCGCCTGCAAGGGCGGCGTCTGCGGCACCTGCCGGGCGAAGGTCCTGGCCGGCGAGGTCACCATGGAGCGCCACTACGCCCTGGAGGACGACGAGATCGCCGCCGGCTACGTCCTCACCTGCCAGTCGCATCCCACCACGCCCACCCTCGAGGTCGACTACGACGCCTGACCCGTCAGCCCCCACCTCGTTGATCTTGGAGTAACGGCGGAATCGATCGGGCGATCCGGACGGCAATACCGCACTTACTCCAAGATCAATGATGGACCGCGGCTGGCGCCGGCCGCCGCAGACTGATCTGACCTGCCGGGACCGTCGGTGCTGCCCGATAGGGTCCTGTCCCGTGATGGGTCATGCACGCTGGCGGCGACCGGGGGGCCGGAGGCTCCCGCGAGCGGTCGGCCCGCGACGAAGGACCAACGACGGGGCGGCTCGGCGTGGAGCCGGAGCGCTGTGTCGTCGCGTCGGCGGAACCAGCCCGCTGCTCGTGGACGTCGTAGCCCCATGACGCCCGTCCTCGCCCGCCACCAGCCGTGGAGCCGGCAACAGCGCCGCCGTGTGCTCTGGCCGGTCCTCGGTCTCGTGCTCGCCACGATCTGCGCCGTCGTCGTCATCTGGCTCGCCGTCGGTGACCTCGAACCGTCCACCGTGGCCGTCGCGACCCTGTTCGCGCTGCTGCCGGTCGTCGTGGTGGTCGGCGCCTTCCTGTGGCTCGACCGCTGGGAACCGGAACCGGGTCGCACCCTGCTGGCGGCGTTCGTGTGGGGAGCCGGGGTCGCCACGCTCGGTGCGTTGCTGGTGAACTCGCTGGTCGCCGTCACCTACGGCGAGTTCACGTCGTCGGTCGTGTCCGCGCCGTTCGCCGAGGAAGCGCTCAAGGGTGCGTTCCTGGTGGCGCTCCTGTGGCGGCACCGGCACGAGCTGGACGGCGTCGTCGACGGCATCGTCTACGCGGGGCTGGTCGCCGCCGGGTTCGCCTTCGTCGAGAACATCCTGTACCTCGGGCGGGCGTTCGACGTCGCGGCCATCGATGGTTACAGCGTCTTCGTCGTGCGCGGGCTGCTGTCGCCGTTCGCGCACCCGCTGTTCACCGTCTTCATCGGCATCGCCGTGGGCATCGCCGTGCGCCGGCGCGGCCGCGTGTCGAGGGCACTGCTGCCGATCGTCGGGTACCTGCTGGCCGTCGGGCTGCATGCGCTGTGGAACGCCTCGGCGCTGTGGGACGACGGGCAGGGGTTCCTCGCCGTCTACGTCGTCGTCATGGTGCCCATGTTCGCCACCATGATCGGCATCGCGCTGTGGCAGCGCCGCCGGGAACAGCGGATTGTCGCCGCCGTGCTGCCGCGTTTCGTCGAGGCCGGCTGGATTCCCTGGTATGAGGTGGACCTGCTGTCCACCATGCGCAGCCGGCGCCGCTGGACCAGATCCATGCGCGCCGGCTACGGCCGGGCGGCAGCCCGCGCGGTGCGGGCGTACCAGATCGCGGTGACCGAGCTGGCGTTCCTGGTCACCCGCATCGAGCACGGCCTGACCGACGAGCACGCCGGCGACTGGCAGGCCGAGCTGCTGGACGCCGTCGCCGAAACCCGCTCCCAGGCCGTCGCGCTGACCAGCGCCGGACGGTGAGGCTGGTCGGTCCGCGGCCCGGCCTCACGGTAGCCTTCATCCATGCCCGACGAGCTGTTCACCCTCGCCGCCGCCACCTCCGGCGCGCCCGCGTCCGCACCGTTCGGACGCGTCCTGACCGCGATGGTCACCCCGTTCCTCGACGACGGTGGCCTCGATGTCGAGGGGACGGCCGCGCTGGCGGAGAAGCTCGTGGACGACGGCTGCGACGGCCTGGTGCTCAGCGGGACGACGGGGGAGAGCCCCACCACGTCCGACGCCGAGAAGGACCTGATCCTGCGCACCGTCCTCGACGCGGTCGGGTCCCGAGCGAAGGTGATCGCCGGCGTCGGCACCAACGACACCCGGCACACCAGCGAGCTGGCCCAGGCCGCCCAGAAGGCCGGCGCGCACGGCCTGCTCGTCGTCACGCCGTACTACAGCAAGCCGCCGCAGGAGGCGCTGTACCAGCACTTCACCGCGGTCGCGTCGGCGTCCGACCTGCCGGTGATGCTCTACGACATCCCCGCCCGAAGCGGCGTGGCCATCGAGACCGAGACGCTGGTCCGGCTGGCCGGACACGAGCGCATCGTCGCGGTCAAGGACGCCAAAGGCGACGTCTTCGCTTCATCGGAGGTCATGGCCCGCACCGGCCTGGCCTACTATTCCGGGGACGACGCGCTCAACCTCGCGCTGCTCGCCCACGGCGCGGTCGGCGTGGTCAGCGTCGTGTCGCACGTCGCGGCCCGCGAGTACGCCCAGATGGTCCGCGCCGTCGACTCCGGAGACCTGCGGCGGGCCCTCGGCCTGCACCGCCGTCTCATCCCCGCCGTGCGCGGCATCATGACCCGAACCCAAGGAGCCATCATGGCGAAGGCCGCAGTTCAGCTGCTCGGCGTCGTCCAGAACAGGACCGTCCGCTCGCCCCTCATCCCCGCCACCGACGAGCAGGTCGCGCTACTGCGCTCCGACCTCGCCGAGGCGGGGCTCGCATGAGCCATCCGCACCCCGAACTGCCCTCGCCCCCGCCGCTGGAGCCCAACGCGCTGCGCGTCGTCCCGCTGGGCGGGCTGGGCGAAGTAGGCCGCAACATGACGGTCTTCGAGCACGGCGGGCGGCTGCTGGTCGTCGACTGCGGCGTGCTGTTCCCCGAGGACAACCAGCCCGGCGTCGACCTCATCCTCCCGGACTTCGAGTACATCCGCGATCGTCTCGACGACATCGAGGCGATCGTGCTAACGCACGGCCACGAGGACCACATCGGCGCGGTGCCGTTCCTGCTGCGCGAGAAGGCCGACATCCCCATCGTCGGGTCGCGGCTCACGCTCGCCCTGGTCGAGGCGAAGCTCAAAGAACACCGCATCAACGCCTACCAGCTGCAGGTGCGCGAGGGCCAGACCGAGCGGTTCGGCCCCTTCGAGGTCGAGTTCCTCGCCGTCAACCACTCCATCCCGGACGCGCTGGCGCTGGCCATCCGCACGCCGGCCGGCGTGGTCCTGCACACCGGCGACTTCAAGATGGACCAGCTGCCGCTCGACGGCCGGCTCACCGACCTCAACGGCTTCGCCCGCCTCGGTGACGCCGGCGTCGACCTGTTCATGGTCGACTCCACCAACGCGGAGGTGCCCGGTTTCACCCCGCACGAGCGCGACATCGCCGACGTGCTCGACGGCGTGTTCGCGCGGGCGCCGCGGCGTGTCGTCGTCGCCTCGTTCGCCAGCCACGTGCACCGGGTCCAGCAGGTGCTCGACGTCGCGGTGTCCCACGGCCGCAAGGTTGCCTTCGTCGGCCGCTCCATGGTGCGCAACATGGGCATCGCCCGCGACCTCGGCTACCTCACCGTCCCGGGCGGCACCCTCGTCGACCTCAAGAGCATCGACAACCTGCCGCCACAGGAGGTCGTGCTGATGTCCACCGGCTCGCAGGGCGAGCCGATGGCGGCGCTGTCGCGCATCGCCAACCGCGACCACCCGGCCATCCGCATCGAGGACGGCGACGTCGTCGTGCTCGCGTCGTCGCTGATCCCGGGCAACGAGAACGCCGTGTCCCGGGTCATCAACGGCCTGACCCGCGAGGGTGCCACCGTCGTCCACAAGGGCAACGCCCAGGTGCACACCTCCGGCCATGCCGCCGCCGGCGAGCTGCTCTACGCGTACAACCTCGTCAAGCCGCGCAACGTCATGCCCATCCACGGCGAGACCCGGCACCTGTACGCCAACGCGGAGGTCGCCGTCCGCGCCGGCGTGCCGCGCAAGCGCGTCGCACTGGCCGAGGACGGCGTCGTGGTCGACCTCGTCGACGGCGTCGCCCGGGTGGTCGGCTCGGTGCCGTGCGGTTACGTCTACGTCGACGGCTCCAACGTCGGCGGGGTGGCCGAGGCGTCGCTGAAGGACCGGCGCATCCTCGGCGAGGAAGGCTTCATCTCGGTCGTGGTCGTCGTCGACTCCGTGACCGGCAAGGTCACCGGTGGACCGGAAATCCATGCCCGCGGCTTCGCCGAGGACGACAGCGTGTTCGACGACATCCGGCCCGAGCTCGTGACCGCCGTCGAGAAGGCGGCCGAGGGCGGCAACGCCGACAGCTACCAGCTGCAGCAGACCATCCGCCGCACCGTCGGCCGCTGGGTCGGCGGACGGTTGCGACGGCGGCCCATGATCATCCCGGTCGTCGTGGAGTCGTGAGGCGCGAGGCGATCGCCGGCGTCACTCCGCGCGGATGTGCTCGGCCCTGAGACGGCTGCCGACCCCGATCACGGTCACGCCGGCGACGGCCGCTGAGGCCAGGACGGCGATGCCCATGAGCAGGGCACTCTGCTGCCAGGGGGCGTCGCCCATGTCCGACCCGAGCTGCAGGTAGGTGCTGCCGGCGAAGAGCCCGCTCACGATGGCGGCGACACACCCCAGGCCGGTGGGCAGCGCGGCCTCGAGCCATTGTGCGCGTCGCAGCAGGGTGGGTGGCGTGCCGATCAGGCGCAGCGACGTGAGTTCGCGGCGCCGCGCGACCGCCCGGTCGACGGCGGCCACGGCGAAGGTCAGCAGGCCGATGGAGAGGACGACCGCCGCCAGGGTCCAGATGACCGTCCGCATGCCGGCCACGAAGTCGTAGTACTCGAGGTCGACCGAGGTCGTGGCCGGCAGGCCGAGCGCGTCCAGGTGCTCGTAGAGGTCGCGTCCTGGTCCGGCAACGACGACCAGTGTCGTGTCGGCGCGGGCGGTCAGCTCGTCGACACCGGCCGTGCCGGGCGGGACCAACAGGTCGGCCCACAGCGGGCGGATGTCCCAGGTCGGCCAGTCCGACGATCCCTCGCCGGTCCCGGTGATCCGGGCGTCGGAGATCGGTACCTCGACCGGGCTGGCGGCGGGGGCGTCCGTCGTACCGGCCCACAGCGCCGCGGTGTCGGGAGCCCCGGCGCCCCCGAGTTCGCCGGGCAGCCACGTCGGCGTCAGCGCGGACACCACCCCGTCCACGCAGTCGTCGACGGCAGGCGCGAACCGCTGCAACTCGTCGCAGGTGGCGACCAGCGCCGTGATGGGCAGCTGCTCCGCCGGCTCGCCCGGAGCGCCGAGCGTGACCTCGCCGGTGAGCATGGGGAACGCGAACGTGTCGCGCACCCCGGGCAGCGCCAGCACGTCCTGGAGTGCCGCGTCCAGCCCGCCCGCGGGCACGGTCACGGCGGCCCGCTGACCGTTCTCGATGTGGTCCGCGGCGTCGGCGTACTGCGGCGTCTCCTCGAACGCCACGACGACCGAGCGGGCACCGACCAGCAGGAACAGGCCCACCATGAGGGCGGCGATCACGCGGGTCGTGGCAGCCGGCTGCGCCTGCAACCGACGCGCGGTGACCATCGCCGTCGGCCCGGTGAACGCACGCGCCAGCAGGTCGGCGAGCAGCCGGACGAAGACCGGCACGACCATGACGATGCCGACGCCCACCAGCGCGAGCCCGGCGAACACCGTCGCGATCTCGGCTCCGGTGACCATGAAGTCGTCGTTCGCCTGCCGCGCCAGCAGGCACAGCACCAGTCCGGCGCCGAGCGGCGCCGCACGCAACAGCGAGGGTCGTCGCACGTCGGACCTGCGCGCCCGGTCCAGCGCCCGCCGCAGATCCAGGCGTTGCGGCAGGACGGCGACGGCGACCGTGACCGCGGGCAGCCCCATCATGACGGCCGCGCAGGCCGCCGGCGACGGCATGAGGTCGGTGCCCGTGACGGGTACCAGAGCGACCGTCACGACCGTTCCGAGCAGCGTGCCCACAACCGCGACCAGACCGGCCTCGGAGGCCGCCACCGTGCGAGTCTGAGCGGCACTGAGACCCAGCAGCCGCAGGTTCGCCAGCTGCCGGTCGCGCAGCTGCGCCGACAGCCGTCCCACCGTGGCGGCCAGCACGACGACCGGCAACGCGATGGCGGCGACGACACCGGCGATGAGCCGGCCGACCTCGTGGTCGCTGAAGGCCCCGGTCGAGCCGACCCGGCTCGTCGCGATCGCCCAGACGGCCAGGAGGACCGAGGTGCCGACGGCGCTGGCCGCCAGGACCGCGAGCGACCGAACTCGGCGGCCCGGCGAACCCCACGCGAGCCGGACGCCGAGCGCCACTGCCGCGATCATCCGACCGCCTCGCGGGCGGAGAGGTCCAGCATGCCGTCGCGCAGCACCACCAGATCGTCGAGGTGCGACGCGACCAGGTTGTCATGCGTCACCACCACGAGGGCGGCGCCCATCCGCGTGCTCAACGCGACCATCGCGTCGAGCACGCCCTCGGCATTGACGGTGTCCAGCGACCCGGTGGGCTCGTCGGCGAGCACGACCCTGGGCTCGTGCACGAGTGCCCGAGCGACGGCCGCCCGCTGGGTCTGCCCGCCCGAGACGGCTCCGGTGCGGGAGTCGGCGACGTCGGCCACGCCGAGCTCACCCAGGAGATCCCGCGCGCTGGCGCGCGCGGCAGCCCGCTTGACGCCCAGCAGCTGCAACGGCAGCATCACGTTCTCGATCAACGTCAGCTCCGGCACCAGGTCGCCGAACTGGAAGACCACGCCCATGTGACGCAGCCGAAGCGCGCTGCGCTCCCGGTCGCTGAGCCCGGTCAGGTCCTGCCCGTCGAACACCACCCGTCCGCGGTCGGGCACCAGAACGCCGGCAAGGCAGTGCAGCAGGCTCGACTTGCCCGAGCCCGACGGACCCATGAGCGCCGTCCGCGAGCCGGCCGCGAGCGTCAGGTCGACGCGACGCAGCGCCGGAGTGGCGCCGTAGGACAGTCCGATGTCGAGCGCTTCAAGCATGTCCGTCCCCCGTACCGTCGAGCTGCCGGCGGACGGTGTCCAGCCGGGTGCCCGACTCCTCGATCCAGCGCAGGTCGGCGTCCAGGTGCGCCAGTTCGTAGGTGACCGCCAGCAGGTCCGCGCCGGCCGCCTGCCGGCGGGTGGCCTGGAGTTCGCGCATCCGCCGCAGGTGGGCGTCCCGCTGCCGGGCCAGGACGTCGGTCGCGTCGCGGCCGGAGAGCAGTGCCACGGTGATCCGCGAGTAGAGCGTGCTGGTGGCGAAGACCTCGGGCTGTTGGGGTGTGAACACCCAGTCGTCCACGACGGCCACGCCACTCGGTGTGATGCGGTACAGGCGGCGGTCGGGGCCGTGGCCGGCCTCGACCTCGATCTGGTCGGCCAGGCCGTCGCGGGTCAGGCGGGCCAGCGTGGAGTACACCTGGCCGAAGGCCAACGGCCGCCGCCGGCCGAACCATTGGTCGAAGTTGCGCTTCAGGGTGTAGCCGTGCGCCGGTCCGGGTTCGAGCAGCGCCAGCAGAGTGGTCGAGGTACTCACGAGCACGACTATACACGCGAGGTATACGCACAGCGAATAGTCGAGCCGCGTCGATCGCGATGCGACATATCGTCCGACGCGCCGGGACTTCTGTGACTGACGATACGAGTGTGGCGGTTGTAATGTGATCTCCATGGCGACCCGAACAGCTCCGTCCCGGTCGCGCAGCTCGTCGGGTACGTCCACGCGGCGTGCCCCGGCTCGCGGCCGAAAGCGTCGCGCCCCAGCCCCGCCTCCTCCGCCGCCACCGCCGGAACCGAGTCTCGTCGCCAAGTTCTTCGGCGGCATCGCCCGCATGTTCGCCGGGATCTGGATGGGTATCGCCCACCTGGTCGGCGGCGTCGCCCGCAGCGTGGGCCGCACCGCCACGAGCCTCGAGGCCGACCAGCGCCGCGACGGCGTCGGGCTGTTCCTCATCGGCACCGCGTTCATCACCGCCGCTTCCGTGTGGTGGGTGCTGGACGGCGCCGTCTACGACGTCGTGTACCGGGGACTGGCCGGCGCGGTCGGCACCGGCGCCTACGTCACCCCTGTTCTGCTGCTCATGGCCGCCCTGCGAACACTGCGCCACCCCGACCGCAACGGTCCTGGTGGACGCCAGGTCATCGGCTGGGCCTGCCTGGCGCTGGGCACGCTGGGCCTGGCGCACATCGCCGGCGGCATGCCGCGCCCGGTCGACGGGCAGGCGGCCATGGAGCGCGCCGGCGGCGCCATCGGCTACGTCTCCTCGACCATCCTGGCCGACCTGCTGACGGTGTGGGTCGCCGGTCCGCTGCTCGGCCTGCTGACGCTGTTCGGGGTGCTGGTCATCACCGGCATCCCGCTGTACGAGGTCACCGATCAGCTGCGCGCCGGTGCCCTGACAGTCGGCCGCTGGCTCGGCTTCCGCCGCCCGGACGCCGACGACGAGCGCCGCGACGGACGTGGCCGCGGCCGGGGCGGCGACCGGCTGACGCCCACCGACGACGAGCCCTACGACTCCCCGCTGCTGCGCGAGAAGCCCAAGCGCAAGCGCAAGGGCGACCCCGAGCCCGACGACGCCGACACCGCGGAGCTCGGTGGCCTCGGCGACCAGGACGAGACCCCGACCGAGCCCGCCATCGTCGCCAGGGAACTGCGCAAGAAGAAGAAAAAGGCCGACGACGGCGGCGCCGCCGAGCCGCCGCCGCACACGCCGATCCCGCAGCGGGTCGAACAGCTCGCGCTGTCCGGCGACATCACCTACACGCTGCCGTCCAGCGACCTGATGCGCCAGGGCAGCCCGCACAAGGCCAAGTCGGCCGCGTCCGATGCGGTGGTCGAGTCGCTCATGGGCGTGTTCGACCAGTTCAACATCGACGCCGTGGTCAGCGGCTACACCCGCGGCCCGACGGTCACCCGGTACGAGGTCGAGCTGGGCACGGCGGTCAAGGTCGAACGCGTCACCGCGCTGTCGAAGAACATCTCGTACGCGGTGGCCAGCGCCGATGTGCGCATCTTGTCGCCCATTCCGGGCAAGTCGGCCATCGGTATCGAGATCCCGAACACCGACAAGGAGATCGTCAGCCTCGGCGACGTGCTGCGCTCGTCGGTGGCCCGCAAGGATCACCATCCGATGGTGGCCGGGCTGGGCAAGGACGTCGAGGGCGGCTTCGTCGTCACCAACCTGGCGAAGATGCCGCACCTGCTGGTGGCCGGTGCCACCGGATCCGGTAAGTCCAGCTTCATCAACTCCATGATCACCTCGGTGCTGATGCGGGCCACGCCCGACGAGGTCCGGCTGGTCATGGTCGACCCGAAGCGCGTCGAGCTGTCCGCGTACGAGGGCATCCCGCACCTCATCACGCCGATCATCACCAACCCGAAGAAGGCGGCCGAGGCGCTGCAGTGGGTCGTGCGCGAGATGGACCTGCGCTATGACGACCTTGCCAACTTCGGCTTCCGGCACGTCGACGACTTCAACAAGGCCGTCCGGTCCGGCAAGGTCAAGGTGCCGGAGGGCAGCGAGCGCACGCTGTCGCCGTACCCGTACCTGCTGGTCATCGTCGACGAGCTGGCCGACCTCATGATGGTCGCCCCCCGCGACGTCGAGGACTCCGTCGTGCGTATCACCCAGCTGGCCCGGGCCGCCGGCATCCACCTGGTGCTGGCCACCCAGCGCCCGTCGGTCGACGTCGTCACCGGCCTGATCAAGGCCAACGTCCCGTCGCGGCTGGCGTTCGCGACGTCGTCCCTGGCCGACTCGCGGGTCATCCTCGACCAGCCGGGCGCGGAGAAACTGGTCGGGCAGGGTGACGGGCTGTTCCTGCCGATGGGCGCCAGCAAACCGATCCGGGTCCAAGGCGCATGGGTCACCGAGAGCGAGATCGCCGCCGTCGTCAACCACTGCAAGGAGCAGCTGGAGCCGACCTACCGTGAGGACGTCACCGCGCCGGCCGCCGCCCGCCGCGACGTCGACGAGGACATCGGCGACGACCTCGACCTGCTCTGCCAGGCCGCCGAACTGGTGGTCAACACCCAGTTCGGGTCGACGTCCATGCTGCAGCGCAAGTTGCGGGTCGGGTTCGCCAAGGCCGGCCGGCTCATGGACCTGATGGAGAGTCGCGGCATCGTCGGACCGTCCGAGGGGTCCAAGGCCCGCGACGTGCTGATCAAGCCCGACGACCTCGACGAGATGCTGGACTCCCTTCGTGGCGGTTGACCGGCGAACCGTGACCGAACTGGACCTGCAAGCCGACGTGCCGCGCGGACCCGTCCGCGCGGCCGTCCTGCTGTTGCACGGCGGCCGCTCGGAGAGCCTCGAACCGGTGTCGGCGCGGCAGCCGTCGGTGCTGCGGCTCATCCCGTTCGCGCGTGGGCTGCGCCGCGCCGGCGGGCCGCTCGGCCTGGCGGTGTGGCGGCTGCGCTACCGCGTGCGTGGCTGGAACGGGCCGGCGGAGTCGCCGCTGGCCGACGCGCGGGAGGCGCTGGACGTGCTGCGCGAGCGGCATCCGGGGCTGCCGGTCGCGCTGGTCGGGTACTCGATGGGCGGCCGGGCCGCGGTCCGGGTCGCGGCAGACCCAGCCGTCGTCGCCGTCGCCGGGCTGGCGCCCTGGCTGACGCCGGCGGAGTCACCCGAGACACTGGCCGGGCGGCACGTCCTGCTCGTGCACGGCGGCGACGACCGGACCACGGACCCGCGAGCCACGGCGGCCTTCGCGGAGCGGGCGCGGCTGGTGGCGGCCTCGTGCGCGTTCGTCGCGGTACCGGGCGACGGGCACGCGATGCTGCGCCGTCCCGGAACCTGGCACCGGCTGACCACCGAGTTCGTGCTGGAGCGCACCGGACTGGCCGAGCCCGGTCAGCGCCGGCGTCGGTGACCGGTGCCGCCGCGCTGGCCGGGTAGTGGGCCAGTGAGCGGGCGGTAGTTGACATCCAGGGCGTCGAGGCGATCCAGGTGGGTGCCCAGCCGGCGCACGAGCTCAGTGGGGCTGCGGCGGTCCGCGGCCGTCCATGCGACCTCGGCCAGGGCACTCAGCCGTGGAAAGGCCATGTACTCGACCGCGTCGGGCGTGGGCATGTACTCCGACCACAGCTGGCCTTGCACGCCGAGCAGCCGGCCGGGCGCCGCCGGGTCGAGCCCGGTGGTGGGCTCCCATGCCGCAACGTCGTCGAGGGTGACGGTCCACCCGTTCGCCGCAGGTTCGCCCGGGTCGTCGGACTGGTAGTAGTCGAAGTAGGTGCGCTCGCGCGGGGACATGACGACGTCGTGGCCTGCCGTCAGTGCCTCCTGCCCCTTGCCGGCGCTGCGCCAGGCCATGACGACGGTGTCAGCCGGCATGCCGCCGTCGTCGATGACCTCGTCCCAGCCCACGACGCGGCGACCGCGTGCCGTGACGTAGCGGTGCAGCTGGCGCAGGAACCAGCTCTGCAGTTCGTCGGGGGAGCCGAGGCCGAGAGCTGCGGCTCGCGCGACGGCCTCGGGGCTGGCGCGCCACTCGTCGCGTGGACATTCGTCGCCGCCGAGGTGCACCCACGGCCCCGGGAACACGTTCAGGACGGTGTCCAGCACGTCGCGAGCAAATCCGAGCGAGGAATCCGTGGGTGCCAGCACGCTCGTGGAGATGCCCCAGGACCGCCGGACCTCGGGCGATCGGCCGGTGTTCCCGAGCGCCGGGTAGGCGGCGAGGACGGACTGGACGTGGCCGGGCAGGTCGATCTCCGGCACGACTGTGATCGCCCGCTGGGCGGCATACGCGACGATCTCTCGCAGATCGTCGAGGGTGTAGAAGCCACCGTGCGGGGTGCCGTCGAAGGCGTCGGTGCCGCCGGGCACGACGGTCTCCGCTCGCCACGCGCTGACCTCGGTGAGCCGCGGCCACGACGGCACGTCCACTCGCCAGCCTTGGTCGTCGGTCAGGTGCAGATGGACGGTGTTCATGCGGTGCAGCGCGGCCAGGTCGATGAGCTTCAGGACGAACGACGTGGGCATGAAATGCCGTGCGACGTCGAGATGGATCCCGCGCCACGAGAAGCGGGGGGCATCCTCGATGTGGCAGCACTCGACGACCGCCGCCGCACCGACGGGTGCGCCGCGCAGCGCCCACGGTGGCAGCAACTGGCGGAACGTCTGCACTGCCCGGACGAGCCCGGGCACCGTGGCGCTCTCGGCGAGGACACGATCCGTCGAAACGGTCAGGCGATAGCCCTCTGGGTGGTCCGACGCGGCGGGGTCGGCGCGCAGCACGAGGGACGCGGCGGGATCATCGGCCGTCGTGACCGACGGGCGGATACCGGCGCCGGCGAGCACGTCGTGCAGGAGCCACGCCGGCTGTCGTGCATCGCCGTCGGCACCGATGAGGGCGTTGGCGGTGAGGGCGAACGTCCCTGGCTGCCGCTGGTGCACCAGCGGCAGCGGGACCAGATCGGCCCGGGCGGGGTCGTCAGGCATGGTCGGCTCCCGGGCGGCCGTTCTCGACGACGAACGAGGCGCGGGTACTGATCGGCGCGTCCGGCCGCGAGATGTACGGCAGGACGCGGAAGTCGTTGACCAGTTCGTCCGGCGTGACCGTGACCCGGCAATAGCCCCGCTGGAAATTGCAGAACTTCATGTGCGGATTGGCCAGGAGGTAGCCCTCGCCGACGGGGAGCATGTCCGCGCCGTCGCGATTGCTGCTGATCGACGTGCCCACGATCTCGGTACCGACGACCGGCGAGTCGGGGTCCGCATAGTCGGCCTTGAGGTCCATGAGGTAGTTGCTGTGCCGGTCTCCGGTGACGACGACGAGGTTCTCGACGGCGCGTTGGTAGGCGCCGGTTAGCACGAGGTCGCGCTCGACGACGTAGGCGTCCCATGAGTCCGCGAACCAGGATTCGGCCTGCTCATCGGGATCACGGTCCAGCTGGGCCATCGGCACCTGATTGCCGATGAGCTGCCAGCGCGCCCGCGAGGCCGCGAAGCCGTCGAGCAACCACTCGCGCTGCTTTCCGCCGAGCATGGTGGAGTCGGGATCCAGGCGGCCGTCGCGCTCCGAGCGGTACTGGCGGGTGTCCAGCATCGTGAAGTCGGCCAGATCGCCGTACGGGATCCGGCGATGGACGCGGATGTCGGGGCCGGCCGGCATCTGGTTGTGCCGCAGCGGAAGGTTCTCGTACATCGCCTGGAATGCGGCGGCCTTGCGCTGCCGGAACACGGCGGGGTCCTGGTCGGGTTCGGTGTCGGGCTTGGAAGCGTCAGCCATCCAGCCGTCCTCGACCTCGTGATCGTCGAACGTGGTGATCCACGCGCACGCGGCGTGGGCCGCCTGCAGATGGCGGTCGGACTTGTACAGCGAGTACTGCAGGCGGTATGCAGTGAGGTCGAAGCACTCGCCGAGCATGTAGTCGGGAATCGGGTTCCCGTCGTGGTCGGTGCTGAACCCGTACGACTCCTCGTAGATGTAGTCACCGAGGTGCAGCACCAGGTCCAGATCCTCCTCGGCCATGCGCTGGAAGGCGGTGTAGTGGCCGCCGTGGTAGCTCTGGCAGGAGGCGACGGCGAACGAGAAGGAGTCCGGCATCGTGCCGGGAGCGGGCGCGGTGCGGGTGCGGCCGACGGGGGACAGCAGGTTGCGGAACCTGAACCGATACCAGTAGTGGCGGCCCGGCTGCAGGCCGTGGACCTCCGGGTGCACCGAGTAGCCGAGCTCCGGCGACGCGAACACGGTGCCGGCCTTGACGACGTTGGCGAATCGCTCGTCCGTGGCCACCTGGTACTGGACCGGATACGTCGCGTTCGGCATGCCGCCCAGGCCGTCCTGGGCGAACGGGTCGACCGCGAGCCGCGTCCAGAGCACGACGCTGCCCGGTCCCGGATCGCCGGAGGCCACGCCGAGTGTGAACGGGTTCCCGGGCAGCCGCGGTGCCGAGTAGGCGATGGTGTCCCACCAGCCGGTGCCCAGCATGACGGCGGCCGCGCCGGCGCCGGAGTATCCCAGGAATCGTCGCCGGTCGAGCCGACGGCTGTGCGCGCGTTCGGACATGGGTCTCCTGTCTTGGAACTCGTCGATCTGGCGGCGAGGGTCACCGCAGGCGGGGGAGGACGGGTGACCGGCCATGCACGACCCCGGACAGTCGCGTGGTCGGGATCATGGTGAGGAGCACCAGCCTCTGTCAAGCATCTAATTCAAATTAGATTTGTGTGTGACGCACGAGAATTGTCGCGCCTACCCCTCCTACCAAGGCATTGACACGATGCTGGTGCGGCCCTACTGTGACGCTCTAATTCGAATTCGGAGGAACGTGGAGATGGCGAGAAGGCCACGGCAGCGAGACATCGCGCGGCTCGCGGGTGTCTCGCAGACCACGGTCTCGATCACCCTGAACGGCAAGACGGCCGAGCACGGGATCAACCGCGAGACCCAGCAGAAGATCATGGCGGCGGCCCGCGAGCTCGGCTACGTCCCGAATGTGACCGCGCGTGCCCTGCGTGGCGGGCGCAACGGCCTGATCGGCGTCCATTCCTTCGAGCCGCTCTTCCCCACCAGCCAGAGCAGCTACTACGAGGAGATGATGGTCGGCATCGAGCAGCAGACCATCAGGTCGGGCCAAGACCTCGTGCTGTTCACGTCGCTCCACCAGGACGACGGGCCCGCGAGCATCTTCCACGAGGGCCGTAACCGGCTACGCATCGCCGACGGCGCCATCATCCTCGGGTTCGACCAGCACGACGACGAATTGGCGCGCCTGGCCGCCGATGGCTTCCCGTT
Organism: Jiangella gansuensis DSM 44835; assembly: GCF_000515395.1. Classification (NCBI taxonomy): domain Bacteria; kingdom Bacillati; phylum Actinomycetota; class Actinomycetes; order Jiangellales; family Jiangellaceae; genus Jiangella; species Jiangella gansuensis. The sequence goes on from NZ_KI911782.1 coordinate 2,100,765, forward strand.
CGTGTTCATCGGCCGCCGCGAACAGGCAGCCGCGCTGATGCCGTACGTCACCGCCGACTACGACGCGGCGGTCCGCGACATGGCTCGGCGCATCCACGAGCGCGGCCACCGCGATGTCGTCTACATCGGTGTGCCCGACGACGCCGAACCGCGTGTCGAGCGCCGTCAGGCGTTCCGGGCGGCCTGCGCCGACCTCGGCCTGAATCTGGTCGAGGAGATCCTCATCGCTCCTGAAGACCTCGGGACGGACCGGCTCACCGGCGTACTCGACGCGGGGGCGACCGCCGCCGTCGGAGAGGGCGCCAGGTGGCTGGAACGCCTCAGTCAGCTGTGCGCCGAACTCGGGGTCGCCATCCCGGGGCGGCTGTCCGTCGTCGGACTCGACTCGCTCGACGCCACCACACACCCGTGGACCCACTTCGAGGTGCCGCGGCGCGACATCGGGGCGCGCGCTGTGACGCTGCTGCTCGAGGTCCTCGACGGCAGGCACGAGCTGACCTACCACGAGCGCCTGCCGTGTCGGTTCGAACCGGGGGCCACGCTCGCCTCGGCGCCCTGATCACGCCCCGTGTAACCGCATCAATCACGCCGGCGGCCGGCCCGCGCCGCATCACGCTTGCCCTTGCACGGAGGAACACCACGATGACGAGGATGATCCGGAAGGCACCTATCGGTTTCGCGGCCGGAGCCCTGGCGACGTCGCTCCTGTTCACCGCCTGTGGTGGCGGGCAGGCGGCCAGTGACAGCGGCGGCGGTGACGGCGAGGGGTCTCTCGTCGTCTGGTTCCCCGGCAACTCCGAAGCCGAGATGGCATTGGTCAACGACACGATCGTGCCGGCGTTCGAAGAAGAGACGGGCGCCGACGTCGAGGTCACGTACGTCGACTGGGCCGACATGTCGCCCAAGCTCAACGCCGCGTTCGCCGCCGGGACCGCGCCGGACGTCGTCGGCCACGGCATCGCCGCGGCGGCCGACCTGGTCGCGAACGACCGCGTCGAGGACCTCACGCCCTACGTCGAGCAGCTGGACGACGGCATGCGCGACGATCTGGCCACCGCGTTGGACGGCAGTGAGGTCGATGGACAGGTGGCCATCATGCCCCTGCTCATGACGATCCGGATGCTCGTCTACAGCGGCACCGACTTCGCCGCCGCCGGACTGGATCCGGACAGTCCGCCCACGACCTGGGAGGGTGTCAAGGACGCCGCCGAGACGCTGACCGTGCGCGAAGGCGACCGGATCACCCGCGCCGGCCTCGTCGTCCCCAGCCATCCCATCGCCGCGCAGCAGACCTTCGCGACGTTGTTGTGGTCCAACGGCGGCGAGTTCCTCAGCGAAGACGGCTCCGAGGCCACCCTCGACACCCCGCAGGCCGAGGGCGCGCTGGACTTCTTCGCCAGCCTGTACCACGGTGCCGATGCCGTGGACAACCAGCTCGGCACGGCGTGGTCGGACTCCCCGGAGGCACAGCATCCGGTGGTGACCGGCGACGCCGCCATGGAGCTCGCCAACGCCGGGTCCATCACGAAGCTCCAGGCCGCGGCGCCCGAACGCGACCTGCGCCTGATGCCGCCGCCGGCCTTCGAGGGGAACGAGCCGGCCGCGTTCGGCGGCCCGGCGAACGGCCTGATGATCAACAAGGACAGTGAGAAGAAGGAGCTGGCCTGGCAGTTCCTCGAGTACATGATCGATCCCGAGATCAACGTCCAGTACGTCCAGGCGCTCGGTGGCCTGCCGATCCACGCCTCGTCCGCGGACGCCGAGGCATTCGCCAGCAACCCGGAGCTGCGCAAGGCCGTGGAGGCGCTGTCCGCCAGCCGGGGGAACCCGAACGTCGTCGGCTGGGTCCAGATGCGCGACGCGATGAGCCAGTTCCTGGAGCGGGCGATCCACGGCGACGCCAGCCCAGCCGACGCACTGCGCGACGCCGACGCCGAGGTGGCGAAGATCATTGGCTCCTGACACCACCGCGGTGGCGGGCGGGGGCCGGGCGGCGACGGTGCCGCCCGGCCCCCGCCCGGGCCCCAGCCGGCGGCCGCTGCGCCGCCCGGCGTTCTACGGCATGCTCTTCGTACTGCCGGCCACCTTCTACGTGCTGGTCTTCCAGCTCGGCCCGGTGCTCTACGGCCTCGTCCTGAGCTTCAGCGAGTACAGCCCGCTCAGCCGCACCGGACCACAGTTCGTCGGGCTGGAGAACTACCGCTCACTGCTCGACGACCCCGAGTTCGGCCGTGCCCTGGCGGTGACCGGGCGGTACGTCCTGCAGGTGCTGCCGTTCACGGTCGCCATCGCACTCTGCCTGGCGCTGCTGTCCAACCGGGCGTTCCGCGGCATCGGGCTGTTCCGCACCGCGATGTACGTCCCGCACGTCGTCTCGCTGACCGCGGTCAGCATGATCTGGCTCTGGATCTACTCCGACCAGGGCCTGGTCAACGAGATCCTCGGGTTCTTCGGACTGTCCGACCAGCGCTGGCTCACCACCGAGAGCGCCGCCCTCAACGCCGCCTCGGCCATGCGGGTCTGGAAGGCCCTCGGCAGCAACATGGTGCTGCTGCTCGCGGGGCTGCAGACCATCCCCAGGGACCTCTACGAGGCAGCCCGCGTCGACGGCGCCAATGTCTGGCAGCAGTTTCGTTACGTGACCCTGCCTGGGCTGCGGCCGATGCTGACGTACGTCGTCGCGATGGACATCATCTTCCTCGCCCAGGGCTTCACCGAGATCTTCGTGCTGACACAGGGCGGCCCGTACGGCAGCACTACCACCGTCAACTACCTCATCTACACCGAGGCGTTCCAGTACAACCAGATGGGCAGCGCCTCGGCCATGGCCTTCGTCCTGTTCGCGTTCATCGCGGCGCTGTCGATCATCGCCATCCGCGGCGGGCGGGGGAGGCGGACATGACGACACTGCTCTCGCGGCCGCCGCTCCGCCGGCGGGCCCGGCGCTGGACGCGCCCCATCGTACTCACGGTGGTGGCCGCCCTGGTGCTGATGCCGTTCATCTGGATGATCAGCCTCGCGTTCACGCCCGAGGGCCAGACCGTCGCCGGGGCGAACCTCATCCCCGAGAACCCGACTCTGGAGAACTTCTCCGTCGCGTTCCAGGCCGCCAACCTCGGGCGGGCGTTCCTCAACTCCACGTTCGTCACGGTGATCACGGTGGCCACGAACTGCGTCGTCCCCGTCATCGCCGGTTACGCCTTCGCCCACCTGCCCTTCCGCGGCAGCAAGGTGCTGTTCTACGTCCTCATCTCCACCGCGGCGATCCCGGTGTCGGTGACGCTGGTACCGCTGTTCCTGATGGCGAAGAACTTCCCGCTGGCCGGCGGCAATGACATCCTCGGCAACGGCGGCAGCGGCCTGCTCGACACCGTCGGCGGCCTGTTGCTTCCGTACCTGGTCGGGACGTTGAACATCTTCCTGTCCCGGCAGTACTTCGCCGGTATGAACCGCGACTTCGCCGAGGCCGCCCGCATCGACGGCGCCAGCGAGCTGCGGATCTTCACGCGGGTGTACCTGCCGATGGCCAGGCCGCTGATCGCGCTGGTCGCCGTCTTCTCCTTCACCGGCGCGTGGGATGACTTCCTGTGGCCCCTGGTGGTGTCGACGTCGGAGAACAGCACCACGGTGCAACTGGCCATCACCACGTTCGCCTCCACCGGCAACGTCAAGTACGGCGCGTTGATGGCGGCGACCATCATCGTCAGCCTGCCGGTGCTGCTGGTGTTCCTGTTCAACCAGCGCAGCTTCATCTCCGGGCTGTCCGACGGCGGCGTCAAGGGCTGACGCCCGCGCCCGCCACGTCTCGACCACCAGACCCACTCAACCGACTTACAGGAACGGAAGGGCTACGTGCAGATCGACAGTGCAGATGTCCTGGTCATCGGCGGCGGGCTCGGCGGCGTGGCGGCCGCCCGGGCGGCACTGACGCTGGGCCGGCGGGTGATCCTCACCGAGTCCGGTGACTGGCTCGGCGGCCAGCTGACCAGCCAGGCGGTCCCGCCGGACGAGCACCCGTGGATCGAGAGCGAGTACGTTTCCGCTGGGTACCGCGAGCTGCGCGAACGGATCCGCGACTTCTATCGCCGCAATTATCCGCTGACGCCCGAGGCCCGCGCAGCCGAGCACCTCAACCCAGGCCTCGGGTTCGTGTCGGCACTGTGCCACGAGCCGCGAGTCGCCGCCCTGGTGCTCGAGGAGACCGTGTCGCCGTGGCTGGCCTCGGGTGCGCTCACGGTCCTGCGCGGGGTCACCCCGGTGGCGGCGACGCGGGAGGGTGACCGCGTCACGTCGGTCACCGTCCGCGACCGGTCCGGTGCGTCGACCCTGCTGCGCGGTGCGATCGTCCTCGACGCCACCGAACTCGGCGACCTGCTCGAGCTGGCCGGGGTTCCGCACGTGATCGGCGCGGAGTCGAGGAGCGAAACCGGCGAGCTGCACGCCCCCGACCACGCCGACCCGCTGGACCAGCAGGCGATCACCTGGTGCGCGGCCGTGGAGCTCCGACCGGGTGAATCGCACGTGATCCCGGAGCCCGCCGGCTACGCAGCCTGGCGCGACACCGTCGACCCGCGCTGGCCGGGTTCACAACTGTCATGGACCGATGTCCACCCGATCACACTGGAGAAGCGGTACCGCCCGCTCTTCGCCGGCACGCCGGAGCAGGCCGTCACCGGTGCCGACCGCGACCTGTGGCACTACCGCCGCATCCTGGCCCGGCGTCACCTGGACCACACCTTCGCCGGCGGCGACGTCACCTTGATCAACTGGCCGCAGGTCGACTACTGGGAAGTGCCGCTGCTCGGCGTGGACGCCGACACTCGGAAGCGGGCCCTGGCCGGCGCCCGCGAGCTCACGCTCTCCTTCGTGCACTGGGTGCAGACCGAAGCCCCGCGAAGCGACGGCGGCACCGGCTACCCGGAGCTGCGGTTGCGCGGCGACGTCCTCGGCACCGACGACGGCCTCGCCAGAGAGGCGTACATCCGAGAATCGCGCCGCATCCGTGCGGCGTTCACCGTGACCGAGGCCCACATCGGCCGGGCGATGCGCGGGCCTGGTGTCGGCGCGCAGGTGTTCCCCGACAGCGTCGGCATCGGCTACTACCGGATCGACCTGCACCCGTCGACGTCAGGCCGAAACTACGTCGATATCGCCTCCTATCCGTTCCAGATCCCGCTCGGCGCACTGATACCGGCCTCCGTGTCGAACCTGCTGCCGGCGAACAAGAACATCGGAACCACCCACATCACGAACGGCGCGTACCGGCTGCACCCGGTCGAGTGGGCGATCGGCGAAGCCGCCGGCGCGCTCGCGGCCTACTGCCTGGAGGTCGACCGGACTCCCACGCAGGTCCGTCGCGACCCATCGGACCTGCGCAAGCTGCAGGATCTGCTGGCCCAGGGCCTCGGCGTCCCGCTGGCTTGGCCCGACGACATCCGGCGCGACGGGGGAAGCGGCGAGCCCGACGAGTAGAGTGTCGGTCGACATGGGCAAACATTCCGTCGCGATCGTCACGCTGGGCTGCAGTCGCAACGAGGTCGACTCCGAGGAGCTCGCCGGCCGGCTCGACGCCGACGGCTTCCACCTCGTCGAAGACCCGGCGGCCGCCGAGACCGTCCTGGTCAACACCTGCGGCTTCGTCGAACAGGCGAAGAAGGACTCCGTCGACTCGCTGCTGGCCGCGGCCGACCTCAAGACCGGGGGCGCCACGAAGGCCGTCGTCGCGGTCGGGTGCATGGCGGAGCGGTACGGCGTCGAACTGGCGACGGAACTGCCCGAGGCCGACGCCGTGCTCGGGTTCGACGACTACGCCGCCATCGGGGACCGGCTGCGCGGCATCCTCGGCGGGGCGCAGCACGTTCCGCACGTCCCGCGCGACCGGCGCAAGCTGCTTCCCGTCAGCCCGGTGGAGCGGCAGGCCGCCGCGTACGCCGCGCCCGACCTGCCCGCGGGCATGGCCCCGGCGTCGGGTCCGCGGTCGGTGCGTCGCCGTCTCGACGGCGGGCCGATGGCGCCGTTGAAGCTCGCCAGCGGCTGCGACCGCGCCTGCACGTTCTGCGCCATCCCGATGTTCCGGGGCTCGTTCCTGTCCCGCCGCCCGTCCGACGTGCTCGCCGACGCGCGGTGGCTCGCCGAGCAGGGTGTCCGGGAGCTGTTCCTGGTCAGCGAGAACTCCACCTCGTACGGGAAGGACCTCGGCGACCTGCGGCTGCTGGAGACGCTGCTGCCCGAGCTCGCCGCCGTCGACGGCATCGCGCGGGTGCGGGTGTCGTACCTGCAGCCCGCCGAGATGCGGCCGACGCTGGTCGACGCGATGCTCAGCACCCCCGGTGTCGTGCCCTACTTCGACCTGTCGTTCCAGCACGCCAGCACGCCGCTGCTGCGCCGGATGAAGCGGTTCGGCGGCACCGAGTCGTTCCTGCAGCTGATCGACTCGGTGCGCTCCCGCGTGCCGTCGGCCGGCATCCGGTCCAACGTCATCGTCGGGTTCCCCGGCGAGACCGAGGACGACGTCGCCGAGCTCGAGTCGTTCCTCACCCAGGCACGGCTCGACGTCGTCGGCGTGTTCGGTTACTCCGACGAGGACGGCACCGAGGCCGCCACCATGGACGGCAAGCTCGACCCCGACGAAGTCACCGAACGAGCCGACCGGGTCGGCGAGCTGGTCGAGGAACTGGTCGCGCAGCGCGCCGAGGACCGCATCGGCGACATCGTCGAGGTCCTCGTCGAATCGGTCGCCGACGGCGTCGTCGAGGGCCGGGCCGCCCACCAGGGACCCGAGGTGGACGGCACGACGAAGGTGTCCGGTGTCACCGCCGCGGTGGGTGACCTGGTCGAATGCATCGTCACCGGAAGCGACGGAGCCGACCTCGTGGCCGTCGCTCGGTAGTGAGCGGCCCCGCCAGGCCCTACCCTGGGGCCGTGCCCGAACCGTCGACGGCCCCGCCGAGCCCGTGGAACATCGCGAACGCGCTGACCGCGGCGCGCATCGTGCTGGTGCCGCTGTTCGGCTGGCTGCTGCTGCGCGCAGGCGGCGAACACGACCCCTCGCGGGTCGTGGCGTTCTTCGTGTTCGGCGTGGCCATGCTGACCGACCGGCTCGACGGCGACCTCGCGCGCAAGCGCGGCCTGATCACCGACCTGGGCAAGATCGCCGACCCGATCGCCGACAAGGCGCTGACCGGCATGGCGTTCGTGGGGCTGTCGCTGCTCGGCGACCTGCCCTGGTGGGTGACGGTGGTCGTGCTGGTCCGCGAGTGGGGCATCACGCTACTGCGGTTCGCCGTCATCCGGTACGGCGTCATCCCCGCCAGCCGGGGCGGCAAACTCAAGACGGCCCTGCAGGCGCTCGCGCTCGGGCTGTACATCCTGCCGCTACCGGGATGGTTCGACCCGGTCGAGGCGACGGCCATGGCGGCCGCCGTCATCGTCACCGTCGTCACCGGCGTCGACTACGTGGTGTCGGCGGTCCGGCTGCGTCGTGGCTCGGCATCGGGGCCGGCGTGAATGCCGAAGACGCCGTCCGGGCCCTGACCGCATCCGGCCGTACCGTCGCCACCGCAGAGTCGCTCACCGGCGGTCTGGTCTGCGCCGCGCTGACGTCGGTGCCGGGCTCGTCCGCCGTCGTCCGCGGCGGTGTGATCGTCTACGCGACGCAGCTGAAGTCGTCGCTGGCCGGCGTGCCGGGCGAGCTGCTCGACCGGCACGGCCCGGTGGCTCCGGAGGTCGCCGCCGCCATGGCCGACGGTGTCCGGCACCGGCTGGGCGCCGACGTCGGCGTGGCCACCACGGGCGTCGCCGGGCCGAGCGGGCAGGACGGCCACCCACCGGGCACCGTGCACGTCGCCGTGGCCACGTCGCAGGGGACCACCGTGCGGTCGTACACCGGCGACTCCGCGTTGACCGGCGGACGGGGGGAAGTCCGGGACGCGACGGTGCGGGCCGCGCTGGAGCTGCTGTCCGGACTCTGAGACGCCGGTTCGGCGCGCGGGAATCCCCGGGCCGGCCGGCGCGTTCCACAGTGACGATGACGACTGATTTTCACCACCGCGCCCCGGCGAGGCCGGAAGCGCAAACGCTCGAACCAGAAGGTACGGTGGAGTCAAGCACAGGCGAGACGAATCGCGAGAGGGGTAGCCGATGATCCTCATCAGACGGCTCGTCGGCGATGTCTTGAGGCGTCGCCGGATCGAGCAAGGCCGCACTCTCCGCGAGATCTCGGCTGCGGCGCGAGTCAGCCTCGGGTACCTGTCCGAGGTCGAACGCGGCCGCAAGGAAGCATCGTCTGAGCTGCTCGCGGCCATCTGCGAAGCACTCGATCTGCCCATGTCGGAGGTTCTGCGCGAAGTCAGCGACGAGATGATGCGGGTGGAGGCGGCGGCCGTCGGTGCCCTCACCGAGCTGCGGCCCCGGGAGATGTCCCGGCCGCGTGACGTCGTCAAGGTCGGCTGATCTCGGCGCGGCCCGAGTCCGGGGTCGCGGCCGCTCCGGCGTTCCGCGACGCCATGGCGCGGCTCGCCAGCGGTGTGGCGTTGCTCACGGTGCTCGACCCCGTGGGGCGCGACTGCGGCCTGACCGTGACCGCGGTGTCGTCTCTGTCTCTGGACCCGCCCCTCGTCCTGGTGTGCGTCATGAAGGACCGCTTCATGCACGACACCCTCTTCGTCGCCGACGGCTGGTCGCTGACGTTCCTGGCCGCGGATCAGTTACCGCTCGCCGACTACGCCGCGCGCGACCGGCACCCAGGCGCCCGCGACGACTTCTCGGCCTGGCCCAGCCGCCGCACCACGCACGGCGAGCTCGTCTTCACCGGCGGTGTGGCGGCGGTCGAGTGCGTGCCCTATCAGCTGGTCGACGCCGGCGACCACACCATCGCGATCGGCCGGGTGGTGCGGGTCGCCCCCGACCTCACCGGCGAGGTGCCGCTGGTGCACGTCGACCGCGGCTACTACTCGCCCGGCGACCCCGTCACCTGATCGTTTGGCGAGCGGCCTGCCGGACCATGAACAATGCCGGGTCCTCCGGGGCGGCGAACCCGAGCGGCTCGTACACCCCGTGCGCGTCCGCGGTCGCCAGCATCCACCGCTCGACGCCGGCGAGGTCCGGGTGCTCCAGGACCGCCCTCACCAGGAACCGCGCGAGTCCGCGGCCACGATGCTCCGGCACCACGAACACGTCAGCCAGGTACGCGAACGTCGTCGCGTCGGTGACGACCCGAGCGAACCCGACCTGGCTGCCGTCGCCGGCATACAAGCCGATGCCCATCGACCGGGAGACGGCCCGCTCGACCGTCTCACGGGAACGGTGGGCACTCCAGTACGCGGTGCGCAGGAAGCCGGTGATGACGGCGAGGTCCAGCCGGCCGGCGTCGTCGTCGACCTCGTAGCCGCCGGTTGTCGCGAGGATCACCTCGCCAGGGTACTCAGCCGTCGCCCTGGCGCCGGGTGGCTCACCCCCTCAGCCGCAGCCCGCGAGGTGTGACGTGGAAACCGGCAGCGGTCAGTGCCTCGCCGAGCGGGGTGGTGGTGATCTGTTCGCCGTCGGCCCGTTCGACCCGCAGCGACCCCAGTGCTCCCTCGCGCACCGCCAGCGCCAAGGCGTCGGCGGTGGCCCGCAGCCGCTCGGGGTCGTCGGTCCAGGACAGCAGCGTCCGGCCGCCGCGCTCGACGTAGAGCGCAAGGTCGCCGTCGATGAGCACCACCAGCGCGCCGGCCTTGCGGCTCGGGCGGTGCCCGGAGCTGCTCGTCGCGTCGGTGTCGCGTGGGCTCCGGTCGGGCCAGGGCAGCGCGGCTCCGTACGGATTGGCCGGATCGGTGGCGGCCAGGACCACCGCGCTGGCCGGCCGGCCGTCGTCGGTGCGGGTGTACGAGCGCAGCCGGTCCACCGCGCCGGGCGTGCCGAACTGCGCCGCGCCCAGGCCGGCGACGAAGTAGCCGCGGCGGGCCCGGCCGGTGTCCTCGAACATCGAGAGCACCCGGTACGCGGCGGCGAACCCGCCGGGCAGCCGCTCGGCCGTGACCGCGCCGCGGGTGACCACGCCGTGCCGCTCGAGCAGCGCTTCGGCGGCGGCGTGCGCGCGGCGGGTGATGTCGGTATCGCGCTCGGGCAGCAGCGACCACCGCCCGGCCGCGGCCGGCGGCCCCGACCTCGACGGCATCGCGACGCGCCCGCGGGCGTACCGGGAGCGCGGCCTGGCCGGGCGGGACCGGTGCGACGACCGGGTGCCCGACAGCAGGGACCGCAGCGGCGCCAGGGTGTCGTTGGTGATCGATCCGGCCCAGACCAGGTCCCACAGCGCCGTCGTCAGCGCGGGATCGTCGGGCGGGGCGTCGAGCCGGCTGCCGACCGCATCGCTGAGCTGCCGGAAGAAGTACGCGCCGCCGCCGGCCAGCGTCTCCAGGACGGCCGTGTGCAGCCGCCCGTCCGCCTCGGCGGGGTCGACGTCGGGCAAGGTGAGGTGTGCGGTGTCGGCCAGGTGCAGGGACACCCAGCCGTCGGAGCCTGGGAGGGTCCCGTGCCCGGACCACACGACCTCGCCGGCCGCGGTCAGCTCGTCCAACCACGCCGGCGTGTAGGCCGCCACCCGCGCGGGCAGCACCAGGCTCTCCAGCGCGCTGGCGGGAACCGCGGCGCCGCCGAGCTGCTCGACCACGCGCAGCACGCCGTCGGGGCCGCGCAGTGAGCTGCCCACCGACTGCCAGGCCGGCAGGAACCGGCCGAGCGTGGCGGCGTCGACCGGCTCGACCTCCTTGCGCAAGGCCGCCAGCGACCGGCGGCGCAGCAACCGCAGGACCTCCGCGTCACACCACTCGGTGCCGGTGCCGCCAGGGCGCAGTTCGCCTTCGACCACCCGGCCCTCGGCGGACAGCCTGCGCAGCGTCGTGGTGACCACGGCGATGCCCAGGCCGAACCGCGTCGCCACGTCGGCGGCGTGGAACGGGCCGTGCGTGCGGGCGTACCGACCGACGAGGTCGCCGAGCGGATCGGGAACCGGCGCGGCGAATGCCTCGTGCACCCCGGTGGGCAGGGCCACCCCGAGCGCGTCGCGCAGCCGGGCGGCGTCCTCGACGGCGGCCCACAGTTCCTGCCCGGCGATCCGCACCGTCATGACCCGGCGTTGGCGCAGCAGGTCGTCCAAGTGCGCTGACGCGTCCTGGCCGTCCGTGCAGCGTGCCTGCACCTCCGCCGTCGTGAGCGGGCCGAGCAGCCGCACCAGGTCGGCCACCGCCTCGGCACTTCCGGCCCGCCGGTCAGGGGCGAGCCGCTGGAGCTCGGCCTCGGTGGTCTCGACGACCTCGAGATCGAGCAGCTCACGCAGCTCCGTCTGCCCGAGCAGCTCGGACAGCAGAGCCGAGTCGAGCGTGAGCGCCTGTGCGCGCCGTTCCGCCAGCGGGGAGTCGCCCTCGTACATGAACGCCGCGACGTAGCCGAACAGCAGGGACCGGGCGAACGGGGACGGCTGCGCGGTCTCGACCTCGACCACCTTGACCGACCGGTCGGCGATGTGGCGCATGATCTCGCGCAGGCCGTCCAGGTCGTAGACGTCCCGCAGGCATTCGCGCATGGTCTCCAGCAGCATCGGGAACGAGCCGTACTTCGACGCCACCTGCAGCAACTGCGCCGAGCGCTGCCGCTGCTGCCACAGCGGAGAGCGCCGGCCCGGCGTGCGGCGCGGCAGCAGCAGGGCCCGGGCCGCGCACTCGCGGAACCGGGACGCGAACAGCGCGGAGGCACCGACCTCGGTGGTGACGATCTCGTCCAGCTCGTCGGGCTCGAGGACGACCAGCCCGGCGTCGGGCGCGCGGCCCGCGTCGCCGCCCGGAGGCCGGCCGGCCCCGTCGGCCAGCGGTTCGTCGAACCCGTCGAGGGTGTCCGGGATGCGCAGGACGATGCCGTCGTCGGCGTGCGCGGCCTGCACGTCGACGCCGTACCGTTCCCGCAGCCGCGCCCCGATGGCCAGCGCCCACGGCGCGTGCACCCGGGCGCCGAAGGGGGAGTGCAGGATCAGCCGCCAGTCGCCGAGCTCGTCGCGGAACCGCTCGACCACGAGGGTGCGATCGTCCGGGACGTGCCCGGTGGCGGCGCGCTGCTCGCGGATATAGGCCAGCAGGTTGTCGACCGCCCACTCGTCGAGGCCGGCCCGGGCCGCCCGCTCTCGCGCCTTGGCGTCGGGAAGCCGGTCGATCTCGCGGACGAACGCCCCGAGCGCCGCACCCAGCTCCGCCGGCCGGCCGAGGGTGTCGCCGTGCCAGAACGGCAGCTTGCCCGGCTGGCCCGGGGCGGGGGAGACGAGCACACGGTCGTGGGTGATGTCCTCGATGCGCCAGCTGGTGGCGCCGAGAGCGAAGACGTCGCCGACCCGCGACTCATAGACCATCTCCTCGTCCAGCTCACCGACGCGGGCGCCGCCCTTACGCGGGTCCGAGCCGACCAGGAAGACACCGAACAGGCCGCGGTCGGGGATGGTGCCGCCGCTGGTGACGGCCAGCCGCTGGGCGCCGGGCCGGCCGCGCAGCACCCCCGCGGTGCGGTCCCACACCAGCCGCGGCCGCAACTCGGCGAACTCGTCGGACGGGTACCGGCCCGCGAGCATGTCCAGCACCGCGTCGAACGACGACTGGGGGAGGGAGGCGAACGGGTGCGCCCGCCGGACCGTGGCCAGCAGCTCGTCCACCGGCCAGTCGTCCATGGCGACCGCCGCGACGATCTGCTGCGCCAGGACGTCGAGCGGATTGCGCGGAACGGCCAGCTCCTCGATCTGCCCCGACCGCATCCGCTCGGCGACGACGGCGGTCTGCACGAGGTCGCCGCGGTACTTGGGGAACAGCACACCGCTGGACACCGCGCCGACCTGGTGACCCGCGCGGCCGACCCGCTGCAGCCCGCTGGCCACCGACGGCGGCGACTCGACCTGGACGACGAGATCGACCGCGCCCATGTCGATGCCGAGTTCGAGACTGCTGGTGGCGACCACCGCCGGCAGCCGGCCGGACTTCAGATCGTCCTCGATGAGGGCGCGCTGCTCCTTGCTGACCGAACCGTGGTGGGCCCGGGCGATGGCACCCGAACCGCCCCGGGTGCTGCCCGCCTGGGCCATGAGCTGCGCCGGGGGAGCAGGGTCGGGTGGCGGTCCCGCGCCGTCACGCTCGGCGGCGATCTCGTTGAGCCGAGCCGTCAGGCGCTCAGCCAGCCGCCGCGAGTTGGCGAAGACGATGGTGGACGAGTGCTCCTCGACCAGGTCGACCACCCGCTGCTCCACGTGCGGCCAGACCGACCCGGTGGCGGGGGTGCCCAGCGGCTCCGGCTCCGGCGCGGCGGCCAACTCCTCCAGGTCGGGCACCGGGACGACGACGCGCAGGTCCCAACTCTTATCCGACGGCGGCGACACCACCTCGACTGGCCGCGCCCCGCCGAGGAACCGGGCCACCTCGTCCACCGGCCGGACGGTGGCGGACAACCCGATGCGCTGGGCCGGCCGCGGCAACAGCGCGTCCAGCCGCTCCAGCGACAACGCGAGGTGGGCGCCGCGCTTACTGCCGGCGACGGCGTGCACCTCGTCGACGATGACCGTCCGCACGTGCCGCAGCGACTCGCGCGCCTGTGACGTCAGCAGCAGGAACAGCGACTCCGGCGTGGTGATCAGGATGTCGGGCGGTCGGCGGTTGAAGCGGCGGCGCTCCTCGGCCGGCGTGTCCCCGGAACGCACCCCGACGGAGATGTCCGGCTCCGGCAGCCCCAGCCGTGCCGCCGCGTGCCCGATGCCGGCCAGCGGCGCCCGCAGGTTGCGTTCGACGTCGACGGTGAGCGCCTTGAGCGGCGAGACGTAGAGCACCCGGCAGTGGTGCATGGGGTCCTCCGGCACCGGCTCGGTGGCCAGCCCGTCCAGCGCCCACAGGAAGGCGGCGAGCGTCTTGCCGGACCCCGTGGGCGCCACGACCAAGGCGCTGCGATCGGCCGCGACCGCGCGCCAGGCACCTTCCTGGGCCGACGTGGGCGCGGCGAACGACCCGGCGAACCACGCTCGCGTGGCCGGGCCGAACAGCTCGAGGACATCACCCACGCCCCCCATCATGGCCCGACCCACCGACAGGGTCGTCGAGCGGCCACAGCCGGCGGCTCCCGATCGCCTGGTTCCGTAGCGGCCGCATAGGCTTGCCGGCGTGCGGTTGACGGATTTCTGGGAGCGGATGGAGCACCATCTCGGCTCCGCATACGCCGACTCGTGGGCGCGCGACTACGTCCTCGAGGCGCTCGGCGGGCGCACGGTGCACCAGGCGCTCGCCGCCGGCGAGGACACCAAGGTCGTGTGGCGCGCGGTTTGCGACGCCCTGCGGCTTCCGCCCGGCGTCCGCTGAGCCCGCCCCCGAAACCGGGATGACCGGTGTCGGGCCCGGGCGGTAGCGTCACCAATCGTGACAGACTCCGCGGCGGCCGCCGACCCTACGCTCCACGCCGTCCAGCAGCGCACCGTGCGCACCCTGGTCGCCAGCCAGGTCGCCGGCGGGCTCGGAGTCTCGGCCGCCATCGCGGTCGGTGCCGTCGTCGTCACCGAGCTGTTCGGCCGCGAAGACCTCTCCGGGCTGGTGCAGAGTTCCCAGGTGCTGGGTGCGGCGCTGCTGGCCATGCCGGCGGCGGCGCTGGCCATGACACATGGCCGGCGGGTCGGGCTCGGTGTCGCCTACGCCGTCGGCGCCGCGGGCGCGCTGCTCGCCGTCGTCGCCGCTCAGATGCAGGTCTTCGGCCTGCTGCTGGCCGGTACCGCGCTGCTCGGCGGTGGGACGGCGGCGGGCTTGCAGGCTCGCTACGCCGCCACCGACCTGGCGCCTGCGCACAGCCGGGGGCGGGCGCTGTCGGTGGTCGTCTGGTCCACGACGGTCGGCGCCGTCGTCGGGCCCAACCTCGCCGGCCCGTCGGGGCGGCTGGCCGAGACCTTCGGCATCGAGCCACTGGCCGGGCCGTTCCTGGTGGGCGCGGTCGTCATGGGGGCCGGCGCCCTGATCGTCCTCGCCGGGTTGCGGCCGGACCCGCTGCTCACCGCGCGCGGGCGGGGGTCCACCGTGGCCCCGGTACGCCGCCGGGGAGTGCTGCGCGCCGGTTGGACGGCCATCGCCGCCAGCCCGCCGGCCGTGCTCGGCCTGGTCTCGGTGGTGGTCGGGCACACCGTGATGGTCACCGTCATGGTCATGACCCCGGTGCACATGACGCACGGCGGCGCGTCCATCTCGGTCATCGGCTTCGTCATCAGCGTGCACGTGGCCGGCATGTACGCGCTGTCACCGGTGATGGGGTGGCTGGCCGACCGGGCCGGCCGGATCCCGGTGGTGCTCGGTGGCGTGCTGACCCTGCTGGCGGCCGTGGTGCTGTCGGGCACGGCCGAGGAAGGACACTCGCCGGCGCTGACGGCCGGGCTGTTCCTGCTCGGCCTGGGCTGGTCGGCGTGCATGGTGGCCGGGTCCACGTTGCTGACCGACGCCGTGGCGCCGGACGACCGGCCGGCCGTGCAGGGCGCGTCCGATCTGCTCATGGGGCTGGCCGCGGCCGGCGGGGGAGCGCTGGCCGGCGTGGTCGTGGGCTCCTTCGGGTACGGCGTCCTGAACGCCGCGGCGGCCGTGCTGCTGGCCGCGCCGGTCGTCGCCACACTGGTTCCGGCGTGTCGCTCGCTATCGAACACTCGTTCGGTCTAGAGTCGATTCTGTCCGTACGCCGAGAGCCAGACGGCGGAGTTTCCACAGGCCGCGAATTCGTTCTCGAACCTGTCGGTGGCACCGCGTAACGTCTGACGGCGATGAACAAGAAAACGCAGGGCCGCGCGCCGGCCCGTCGACCCCAGGTGGTGCCCATGGCTGTTCCCGCGGACCGCGACAAGGCGCTGGACGCTGCGCTCGCGCAGATCGAGCGCTCGTTCGGCAAGGGCTCGGTGATGCGTCTTGGCGAAGAGGCCCGGGTGCCCATCGAGGTGATTCCCACCGGGGCCATCGCCCTGGACGTCGCACTCGGCATCGGCGGTCTGCCGCGCGGCCGGGTGATCGAGATCTACGGCCCGGAGTCCTCCGGTAAGACGACGGTCGCCCTGCACGCGGTGGCCAACGCCCAGCGCGCCGGCGGCGTCGCGGGCTTCATCGACGCCGAGCACGCCCTCGACCCCGACTACGCGAAGGCGCTGGGGGTGGACACCGACTCGCTGCTGGTCTCCCAGCCCGACACCGGTGAGCAGGCACTGGAGATCGCCGACACGCTGATCCGTTCCGGCGCGCTCGACATCATCGTCATCGACTCCGTGGCCGCTCTGGTCCCGCGGGCGGAGATCGAGGGCGAGATGGGCGACAGCCACGTCGGCCTGCAGGCGCGACTCATGAGCCAGGCGCTGCGCAAGATCGCCGGTGCGCTGAGCCAGTCGAAGACCACCGCCGTCTTCATCAACCAGCTGCGTGAGAAGGTCGGCGTCTTCTTCGGCTCGCCCGAGACCACCACCGGTGGGAAGGCGCTGAAGTTCTATGCCTCGGTCCGGCTCGACGTGCGGCGTATCGAGACGCTGAAGGACGGCACCGACGCGGTCGGCAACCGCACCCGCGTCAAGGTGGTCAAGAACAAGGTCGCGCCGCCGTTCAAGCAGGCCGAGTTCGACATCATCTACGGCGAGGGCATCAGCCGCGAGGGCAGCCTCATCGACCTCGGGGTGGAGCAGAGCATCGTCCGCAAGTCCGGGGCCTGGTACACCTACGAGGGCGATCAGCTGGGCCAGGGCAAGGAGAACGCCCGCAACTTCCTCAAGGACAACCCCGACCTCGCCGACGAGATCGAGAAGAAGATCAAGGAGAAGCTCGGCGTCGGGCCGAAGGTCGATACCGCCGCCGTGGACGAGGTCCCGGTCGACTTCTGAGCGGAGACATCGTGAGCAGGAACGCCGGCCGGGCGCGGGGGAGGCGCCGGGACTCCGAGGAGGAGCTCGACGTCGAAGCCGACCCGGCCGCGGTCGCCCGGTCGGTGGCGCTGAAGCGGCTCGCGGCCGCGCCGCAGACTCGCGCCCAGCTCGACGCCGCCATGGCTCGCAAAGGCGTGCCCGAGGAGGTCCGAGAGGAAGTCCTCGGGCGGTTCGGCGACGTCGGGCTCGTCGACGACGCCGCCTTCGCCCAGGCGTGGGTTCAGTCCCGGCACGCCGGGCGCGGCCTGGCCCGCCGGGCGCTCGGCCACGAGCTGCGCACCCGTGGTGTCGACGCGGCCACGGTGGCCGAGGCCGTCGAGGCGGTCGACCCGGAGCAGGAGGAACGCACCGCCAGGGCGCTGGTGTCGCAGCGGCTGCCCGGCACCCGGCGGCTCGACCCGCTGGCCCGGACCCGCCGGCTCACCGGCATGCTGGCGCGCAAGGGCTACCCGGCCGGCCTGGCCTTCCGGGTGGTCCGCGAGGCCCTCGAAGCCGAGGGCGTGCAGACCGAGCATTTGCCCGCCGACGTCCCCGACGACTGACGCCCCGGGTGGCTGTTCACCTGGCGTTGCTCAGATGAAGTCGCGTGGAATGCGACGGGTCCAGTCCTTGGACGCGATCCGCCGCTCGCCCTCGTACGCGTCCAGCTGGGCATGCAGGTGGAACTCGGTGGCCGTGCACGTCAGCACCGTCCGGGTGGTGGCGTGGACGCTCCAGTCGCCCCGGGTGAATCCCATGTGCCATTCGGTCTCGCCGCGCGTCGACGTGACGTCGTCGCCGACGAAGCTGTACCGCTCGTACGCCCGCCTGGTGATGTCGAGACCGATGTCGTCGATGTGCGACACCCCCAGATCCTTCACGACCTCCAGCGCCGAGGAATCCTGCGCGAGGTCACGCGTCACGGTCCATCGGTGTTCGCCCGGCTGTCGTGAGGTCACGGCGATGGGCGGCGCGCCCTCGGGCTCGTCGAAGGACGGCGCGTGCTCGTCATCGGACGGGTCGTGCTCCCGGACCGGGAGGACGAGCTGGGAGCTGCCCGTGAACACCGTCATCCGCACGGATTCCGGCGACGGCCACACCAGCGGCCAGTACGAGGTCGAGACCGACAGGCGGATCCGATGCCCAGCCGGAAACGCCTGCGCCATGCCGTTGAGCTGCACTGTCACCGCATACTGAGTTCGCGGCTCGAGCCGCTGCGGCCCGGTGGGACTGTGGTGGTGGGTGAGGTTCGCGACGCCGTAACTGACGCGAGTCGCCTTGCCGTCGGGCGCGACGTCGGAGAGCCGGACCGCCACCATGGCCAGCGGCTTGTCGGCGGCGAAACTCAGCTCGAGCACGGGCGCACCCAGGAGTTCGAGCCGGTCGGTGAGCACGTCGCTGTCGAACACCAGCGACCCGCCGTCCTCCTCCCGCTGGTCGTACGGGAGGTCCGGCGGGGCGTTGTACGAGCACCACTTGCCGGCGAACTGCCCGACCGAGAGCGGCGACTGCACCGTCAGCGGGACGACGTCGACCTGCTCGCCCGGTTCGGCGATGCGGTGGCGCGCCAGCGGATGGCGCAACGGGACGACCCGCTCGCTGGGCCATTGGTCCTCGCCGACCCACCGGCCCGGGCGTTCGGCGTACGCCGTGGACGGCGGCACGGTGTCCTGCATCCAGATGCTCAGCTGTGGGCCGTCCATGGCGCCGTTGCCGGTGTCGTCCTTGAGCCAGTGGTCCCACCAGCGCACCACCTCCTGGAGGAAGCCGATCGCCGGACCCGGCTCACCGAGGTGCGGGTACTTGTGGCTCCACGGACCGATCAGTCCCTTGCGCGGCACGTCGAGCTCGGCGAGCAGGCGGAAGACGGCGTTGGAGTAGCCGTCGGCCCAGCCGCTGGCGGCGAACACCGGACAGGTGATCGCCGAGTAGTCCTCGCAGACCGAACCGTGCCGCCAATAGTCGTCGCGCTGCTGATGGCGCAGCCACTCGTCGAGCCACAGGCCGCTGTTGTCGAGCCGCTCGAGCCACATGTCCCGCCACCGTTCACCGACGAGCGCGGGGTCGGGCGGACAGGAGTTGTAGGCGAACATCGTCGAGGCCCAGGACAGGTTGTCGCTGAGCAGGCAGCCGCCCATGTAGTGCACGTCGTCGGCGTAGCGGTCATCGGACGAGCAGACGGTGACGATGGCACCGAGGCTCGGGGGCCGGCGGGCCGCCACCTGCAAGGCGTTGAACCCGCCCCAGGAAATGCCCATCATCGAGGTCCGGCCGCTGCACCACGGTTGCTCGGCCATCCATGCCAGGATCTCCTCGGCGTCCTGGAGCTCCCGTTCCAGGTACTCGTCGGTGAGAACACCCTCGGAGTCGCCGCTGCCGCGCAGGTCGACGCGCAGGCACGCGTACCCGTGGCCGGCCATGTAGGGGTGGTGGATGGAGTCCCTCAACGCGGTCATGTCCCGCTTGCGATACGGAATGAGCTCCAGGACACCCGGCACCGGCTCGTCGTCGGAGGACTTCGGTCGCCACAACCGTCCGGCCAGCCGGACCCCGTCGGACATGGGGATCCACAG
This sequence comes from Jiangella gansuensis DSM 44835, assembly GCF_000515395.1. Taxonomy (NCBI): domain Bacteria; kingdom Bacillati; phylum Actinomycetota; class Actinomycetes; order Jiangellales; family Jiangellaceae; genus Jiangella; species Jiangella gansuensis. The sequence continues at coordinate 2,120,238 of NZ_KI911782.1, forward strand.
ATGTTCGTCCTCGGTGACGGCGTGCGGCAGCGACGTGACGGTACGCATGCGTGACTAACTCCCGGTGGCTGGCTGTTCGTCGATCTCGAAGCGCAGTCCGCTGGTGCACTTCTCGTACTTGTCGACGAGGTCGTCCTCGTCGGCGGCTCCGATGTACAGCTGGGCGAGCCCGAAGCTGTACGAATCCTCTCCGTGCAGATCCGAGAGCCGATCGCCTTCGTCGACCTTCACGACGATCGTGCTGCCGGGGACATCCTGCTGCAGCTGGGCGATCTCGGACGGCGACGGCACCACGCGGACGACGCCGTCGGCGAAGCAGCGCAGGAACCATTTCGCGGCGACGTCGTACGGCCCCTCGCCGTAGCGGGCCTCCGGTTCGTTTCCCATCGCGAGGTCGATCATGAACTGGTGGTTGGGCAGGCCGTCCACAAGCTGGAAGAGCCTGGCGTGGGACTGCGAGTGCCGGGGGTTGATCTCGAGCAGTTCGAGCCGGCCGGTCTCGGAGTCCCAGAAGAACTCGATGTTGAACGTCGAGCGGTCCAGTCCGATGGCGCCGATGACGCGCCGGGTGACGTCGGCGATGCGGGTCGTGACCTGGTCGGGAAGCCGCGTGGGGTACTGGTAGCGCAGGAAGCTCGCGGTGCCGGGGTAGTGGACGGAGTCCACGACGCCGTAGACGGTGATGTCGCCGTCGTGGACGTAGCCCTCGACGGTGAGCTGCTGCCCGGTCGAGGCCTCCTCGACCAGGCAGGCGGTCCCGCCGACGGCGGCGATCTCCGGCGGGAGGTCCACCATCGACAGGACGGCGGAGAACGGCTCGCCCATGCGGGCGGCCGCCTCGCGGACCTTCGGCAGCTTCCGGCGCAGCTCGGTGTCGTCGGCGCACCGGTAGGCGCCTTCGGAGGACGCGGATTTCACCGGCTTGATCCACACGGGGTAGGAGAGCTCTCCGGGAAGCCGGGGATCGTCGTCGTGCACGTCGATGAGACCGAATCTGGGGTGCTCGTCGATGGCCTTCTGCTGCTCGATGCGGGACCAGTACTTGTGCTCGCACTTGAGGACCGAGGTCAGGTCCGCCGACGGCAACCCCCGCTCCGCGCACAGGATGGGAACCATGAGGCTGACCGGGAAGTCCCAGTAGCCGACGATGGCGTCGACGGTGCCGTCGAAGGCATCGAGCTGGCGGCGCGCCTTGTCCAGCAGCTCGGGCAGCGGGATCGTCGCGCCGTGCTGGAGCTCATCGATCGTCAGTAGTTGATGGAAGCGATAGCGGGACGCATCGCGCAGGGTCCGCAGGTTCGCCCGGTTGAGGTCGTCCATGCCCAACACGAATGCGTTCTTCTGCATCACTTGTACCTTCCAGTAGCCGACGTCTTGTCCGTTCCCCTGGCACCGGGAGGACAAACGGGGCGCTGGAGGAGCGCGCGCTCGTGTCACCTTGACCGCCTGTACACCCTTACGTAACCTCAAATCCAAAGGTGGAGAACAACTCCGCGACCGCGGATCGGACATAGTGAACGTGGCACGACTCGACACCGCAACACCGCCGAGGCCGGCGCAGGGCTGGTCGGAGCGGGTCAATTCGGTACGCCAGGCTCGCGTGGGTGGTGCGGCCGGCGCGGACCGGTCGGAGCATCACCGCATACTCGGGTGATCTTCGTCGGTGGTTGAGGCTCGCATCGTCCGCGGTGTGAGCGCGGTCGTGGTGCGGTTCCCGCCAGCAGATGGCCTGCTCGTCAGGTCGGATATGTGAGGGAGCCCGCCGATGGACACCGGAACGGCAACGCTGCTGGTCGGGCTGGTGATAGTCGCGCTGCTCGTGGTGGCGCTGGTCGTGATGCTCAGCCGGCTGCGCGGCGTCGAGTCGACGCGTGCGCAGTCCTCGGAGCTGTTTTCGCAGGTCGAGGCGGATGCCGTCCGGCTGCGTGCCGCGGCCCAGAGCGAGGCCGACGAGGTACGTGCGGCCGCTCGCCGTGACGCCGACGAGGCTCGGTCGAAGGCGCAGGCCGAGGCCCTCGAGATGGCCGCACGCGCCGCCGCCGAGGCCGAGCAGGCCAAACAGCGCGCCGACCGGGTCGGAGCCGACCTCCGGGAGCAGCGCGCGGACCTCGAGCGGCGGGAACAGCGGCTCACCGAGCGCGAACAGCGCGTCCTCGCCGACAGCCAGGCTCTCGAACAGCGCGTGCAGGAGGTCGAGGCGCAGGTCGCCGCTCTGGACGAGCGCACCGCGGCCCTGGACGAGCTGGAGGCAGAACGTCGTGCCATCCTCGAGCGCACCGCCGAACTGAGCGCCGCGCAGGCGAAGGCCGAGCTGGTCGCCGCCGTCGAGGAGCAGGCCAAGCGAGAGGCCGCCATCCGGGTCCGCGACATCGAGCAGGAGGCGAACGAGAACGGGCAGGCCCGCGCCCGCGAGATCATCACACTGGCCATCCAGCGCCTGGCGTCGGAGCAGACGGCCGAGTCCGTCGTGTCCGTGCTGCACCTGCCGGGCGACGAGATGAAGGGCCGCATCATCGGCCGCGAGGGCCGCAACATCCGCGCCTTCGAGCAGGTCACCGGCGTCAACCTCATCATCGACGACACCCCGGAGGCGGTGCTGCTCTCCTGTTTCGACCCGGTGCGCCGCGAGGTCGCCCGGTTGACCCTCGAGGAGCTGGTGCTGGATGGGCGCATCCACCCGCACCGCATCGAGGAGCAGTACGAGAAGAGCAAGGCCGAGGTCGAGGCGCTGTGTGTGCGTGCCGGCGAGGACGCCTTGGTCGAGGTCGGCATCACCGACATGCACCCGGACCTCATCGCGCTGCTCGGCCGGCTGCGTTACCGCACGTCGTACGGGCAGAACGTGCTCAAGCACCTCATCGAGTCCGCCCACCTGGCCGGCATGATGGCCGGTGAACTGGGCCTGGACATCAAGCTCACCAAGCGGTGCGCGCTGTTGCACGACATCGGCAAGGCGCTCACCCACGAGGTCGACGGCAGCCACGCGCTCATCGGCGCCGAGATCGCCCGCCGCTACGGCGAGAACGAAGACGTCGTGCACGCCATCGAGGCGCACCACAACGAGGTCGAGCTGCGTACCGTCGAGGCGGTTCTCACCCAGGCCGCCGACGCCATCTCCGGCGGCCGCCCCGGTGCCCGGCGGGAGTCGCTGGAGGCCTACGTCAAGCGGCTGGAGCGGCTGGAGGAGATCTCCATGAGCCACGACGGCGTCGAGAAGGTCTTCGCCATGCAGGCCGGCCGCGAGATCCGGGTCATGGTGCTCCCGGACGTCGTCGACGACATCCAGGCCCAGGTGCTCGCCCGCGACATCGCCAAGCAGGTCGAGGAGGAGCTGACCTACCCCGGCCAGATCCGCATCACCGTCGTGCGCGAGTCCCGGTCGACGGAGTTCGCCCGCTGAGGGCTGGCGCCCGCTGAGGGCTAGTGTCCGTCCGGCCGACGTCCGTCCGGTCGGGGTCCGCCCGTACACCACCAGGCGTGTTACCGCTTCAGCAGGCAAGCATTCCTGGTGAGGCGGTAACACCCATCCTGGACGTGATCATTTCGGGGCGGATCAGATGGGGTTGCCGCCGGTCAGGCCGGTGGCGGACGTGCCGGCTATCTGGGCCTGGTCGGCCTTCGCCGTGCCGCCGGCGGCCTTCTTGGTGCCGCGCCGCTCGAGGTAGACGGCCAGCCGCGACAGCGTGAAGTTCACCGCGATGTAGATGGCGGCGCCGACCACGAAGAACTGGAACCAGTAGCGCTGGCCGAAGAACTGGGTGTTCGTCTGCAACTGACGTAGCAGTTCGGCGTACGCGATGATGAAGCCGAGCGAGGTGTCCTTCAGCAGCACCACCAGCTGACTGATCAACGACGGCAGCATGCGGCGCACGGCCTGGGGGAGCAGCACGGTGAACAGCGCCTGCCACCGGGTGAGCCCGACGGCGTAGGCAGCCTCGGACTGGCCCTTGGGCAGCGACACGATGCCTGCCCGCAGGATCTCGGCGAAGATCGCGCTGTTGTAGATGACCAGGCCGAAGACGACGCCCCAGTAGAACGACAGTCCCAGGGCGAACACGCCGAAGAACATCAGCAGCACGACCGGGAGCCCGCGGAAGAACTCGACGACGGTCGTGACCGGCCATCTGACCAGCCGGGACGTCGACATCCGCAGGACCGCGAGAATCAGCCCCAGCGTCAGCGCGATGACGGCGGCGGCCCCGGCGGCGCGGAGCGTCGCGCCCAAACCCGTGACCAGCAGCGAGCTCCAGACGTCTTCGGCGCTCTGGCCCATCGGCGGATCCCAGAAGATCTGCCAGCGCTCGGTCTCCCACTGCCCCTGCTCGTCGAGCTGGCGGTACGCCAGGAACAACACGGCGAGGACGAACAGACCGCCGACGATCGACCAGATGAGCGTGCGCCGCCGGGTCCGAGGACCGGCGGTGTCGTACAGGACCGAACTCATCGGGCGAACGCCACCTTCCGCTCGACGTAGCCGGCGACGAGACCGGACGGGATGGTGATGATCAGGTAGAAGACGCCGACGAAGAGCAGGACGGCGATGACGTCACCCGGATGGGCGTTGGTCAGTTGCCGGCCGACGCCGAACAGCTCGGCCACGAAGAAGCCGCCGGCGACGGAGCTGTTCTTGGTCAGCGCGATGAAGATGTTGATCAGCGGCGGGATGACGGTCCGGAACGCCTGCGGCAGGACGATGAGCCGCAGTGTCTGCAGGAACGTCAGGCCGATGGCGCGGGCGGCTTCGGCCTGCCCCTGGCCGACGCTGTTGATGCCCGAGCGCACCGCTTCGCACACGAACGCCGCTGTGTACACCGCCAGCGCGGCCACGGCCGGGGCGAAGAAGTCGCTGGGTCTCCAGCCGAGCTGGGGCGCCACGAAGACGAAGAAGATGAATACCAGTGTCAGCGGGGTGTTCCGGACGATCTCGACGTACGCGGTGCCGAACCAGCGCAGGGTGGGCACCGGCGAGACTCGGAAGGAGCCGAGAATCGTCCCCACCACCAGCGCGATGACCGCGGACAGCAGCGTGAGCGCGAGGGTCGTGCGGAAACCCTCCCAGTAGAGTGGAAGCTCGTCGAGGACGGCGTCCATCGGGCAGCCCCTTCCAGAACCGTGCGACCGAACAGGTCACGCCGGGGTGGGCCGCTGCATCAGGCAGCGAACCCACCCCGAGCGGCATCCGTCAGTAGCGGTCGACCTCCGGCGGCTCCGGGGTGTCCAGGACGGCGCCGGCGGTGTTCTCCCACGCCTCTTCCCAGCGGCCGTCCTCGAAGGACTCCTCGAGGACGTCGTTGATCCAGTTGCGGAACTCGGTGTCGCCGAGCGCCAGGCCGATGCCGTACGGCTCCTCGGTGAACTGCTCGCCGACCAGCTTGAACTCTCCGGAGTTCTGGTCGACGAAGCCGGACAGGATGACGTTGTCGGTGGTGACGGCGTCGACCTGGCCGTTGCGCAGCGGCTCGAGGCAGTCGGAGTACGCACCGGTCGGGAAGAGCTCGGCCTCGGGGTAGTTGGTGCGGATGTTCTCGGCCGGGGTGGAGCCCTCAGCCGAGCAGACCCGCTTGCCGGCGAGGTCGTCCGGACCGTTGATGTCGGTGTTCTCCTCGAGCACCATGAGCATCTGGCCGGCCTCGTAGTACGGCCCGGCGAAGTCGACCAGCTGCTTGCGCTCGTCGTTGATGGTGTAGGTGGCGACGACGATGTCGACGCGACCGTCCTCGATGAACGACTCACGGTTGGCCGAGATGGTCTCGACCCACTCGATGTTGTCCTCGGTGATACCGAGCTCGGTGGCGATGATCTTGGCGATCTCGACGTCGAAGCCGACGGGCACGCCGTCCGGGCCCACCAGGCCGAACAGCGGCTGGTCGAACTTGGTGCCGACGGTGATGCTGCCGGCCTCGGCCAGCTCGGCCATGGTGCTGCCCTCGGGGAAGTCGGCGGCCTCGGCGGTGGGCTCGTCGTCGCCGCCGCCGTTGTCGCCTCCGTCGTCGTCACCACAGGCGGTGAGAACGAGCGACGCGGCCAGCGCGGTGGCGGCCACGGCGCTGTAGCGGCGCAGTATCGATCGGGTACGCATTGTCGTGCTCCTCTACGTGCGATAAGGCTCAGTGAGTCAGGATCTTGCTGAGGAAGTCCCGGGCCCGGTCGCTCCGCGCATTGGTGAAGAACTCCTCGGGTGTGGCTTCTTCGACGATGCTGCCGGCGTCCATGAATATCACCCGGTTGGCGGCTCGGCGGGCGAATCCCATCTCGTGGGTGATCACCATCATCGTCATGCCGTCCTGGGCCAGGTCGGTCATGACGTCGAGCACCTCGTTGATCATCTCCGGGTCGAGGGCCGACGTGGGTTCGTCGAACAGCATCACCTTGGGCCGCATGGCCAGCGCGCGAGCGATGGCCACCCGCTGCTGCTGGCCGCCGGATAGCTGCGCCGGCAGCTTGCCGGCCTGGTCGGCGACGCCGACGCGTTCCAGCAGCTCCATGGCCAGCTTCTCCGCGTCGGCCTTGCGGGCGCCCTTGGCCTTCATGGGGCCGAGGGTGACGTTCTGCAGGACCGTCTTGTGCGCGAACAGGTTGAACGCCTGGAACACCATGCCGACGTCAGCGCGGAGCTTGGCCAGCGCCTTGCCCTCGGCCGGCAGCGGCTGGCCGTCGAGCGTGATGGTGCCGGAGTCGATGGTCTCCAGCCGGTTGATGGTGCGGCACAGCGTCGACTTGCCCGATCCCGACGGCCCGATGACGACGACGACCTCGCCACGGTCGACGGTGAGGTTGATGTCTCGCAGGACGTGCAGGTCACCGAAGTGCTTGTTGACGTCGCGCAGCTCGACGAGCGGCGCGCCGTCCCGGGCGTCGCTCATCGGGCGGCACCGGGCTTGCCGTGACGACTCATGGGACTCACACCACCACCTCACCAGGTTCCACGTGGGACAAGCGTCAACGGTATGAGGCAGATGACGTGCTGTCATGCCCTTTGAGCAGCGGTTGCGGTCACTGGTTGATAACGGTCTGACAACACCGGCCGAATCAGCCCAACGGCCAGACCCGAACGTGCGCTCTGACACCTTGCTCGCCGGACGCGATGTCCGGGCGAGCGCTTATCCTGGGTGACGATATGAGCGCGCGCACGTACGAGGTCCGCACCTACGGGTGCCAGATGAACGTCCACGACTCCGAGCGGCTGGCCGGGCTGCTGGAGGACGCCGGCTATGCCAGGGCGGAGGCGGGAGCGCCCGCCGACGTCGTCGTGCTGAACACCTGCGCGGTGCGGGAGAACGCCGACAACAAGCTCTACGGCAACCTCGGTCACCTGGCGTCGGTGAAGGCAGGCCGCGACGGCATGCAGATCGCCGTCGGTGGCTGTCTGGCTCAGAAGGACCGTTCGGAGATCGTGCGGCGGGCGCCGTGGGTGGATGTCGTCTTCGGCACCCACAACGTCGGCTCGTTGCCGGCGCTGCTGGACCGCGCCCGCATCGAGGCCGAGGCGCAGGTCGAGATCGTCGAGGCGCTGGAGACGTTCCCGTCCAACCTGCCGTCGCGGCGGGAGAGCCCGTACGCGGCCTGGGTGGCCATCAGCGTCGGCTGCAACAACACCTGCACGTTCTGCATCGTGCCGGCGCTGCGCGGGCGTGAGCGGGACCGCCGCCCGGGCGATGTCCTCGCGGAGGTGCAGGCGCTGGTCGCGGAGGGCGTCATCGAGGTCACGTTGCTGGGGCAGAACGTGAATGCGTACGGCGTGGAGTTCGGCGACCGCTACGCGTTCGGCAAGCTGCTGCGTACCGTCGGCGGCGTCGACGGGCTGGAGCGGGTCCGCTTCACCAGCCCGCATCCGCGTGACTTCACCGACGACGTCATCGCCGCCATGGCCGAGACACCCGCGGTGATGCCGCAGCTGCACATGCCGCTGCAGTCCGGGTCGGACCGGGTGCTGCGGGCGATGCGCCGCTCGTACCGGCAGGAGCGCTACCTCGGCATCGTCGAGAAGGTGCGTGCGGCGATGCCCCACGCGGCCATCACCACCGACATCATCGTCGGGTTCCCCGGCGAGACCGACGACGACTTCGAGCAGACGTTGCAGGTCGTCCGCGAGGCCCGGTTCGCCTCGGCGTTCACGTTCCAATACTCCAAGCGGCCGGGCACCCCGGCGGCCACCATGGACGACCAGGTGCCGGCCGAGGTGGTGCGCGAGCGCTACCAGCGCCTCGCCGCCCTGGTCGAGGAGGTCGCCTGGACCGAGAGCCGCGCCTTCGTCGGCCGCGACGTCGAGGTGCTGGTCGCCGAGGGCGAGGGCCGCAAGGACGGCGCGACGCACCGGCTGTCCGGCCGGGCCCGCGACAACCGTCTGGTGCACTTCTCCGTACCGGACGGGGCGACGCCGCCGCGGCCCGGCGACATGGTGACGGTGCGGGTCAGCTACGCCGCCCCGCACCACCTGGTGGCCGACGGGCCCACCTACGAGCTGCGCCGCACCCGCGCCGGCGACGCCCACGAGCGGGCAACGGCGGCACCGTCGGCGCTGTCACCAGCCTCGCCGGGGGTGCTGCTCGGCATGCCCACGGTGGGTGCCCCCGCCCCGTCGCCGGCGGGGGCCACCGCACCGGCCTGCGGTCACCATTAGGGGCGCTACAGGTCAGTAGCGCAGTGTGCGCAGCGCCTGGAAGCTGTTGCGGGCGGTGCTGAACGCGTCCTGCGGGTTGTCGTGCTCGACGAGGAACTGGCGGACGCCGCCGCGGTGGGCGTCCCGGAACATCGTGGCGAAGTCGAGCACACCGGAGCCCACGTCCGCGAAGCCGCCGTCGGGCGCCATGTCCTTGACATGCAGGGCGGGGAAGCGAGCCGGGTAGCGGACGAAGTAGTCGGCCGCGTCGTAGCCGCCCCTCGCCGCCCAGTAGACGTCGAGCTCGAAGCCGACGTAGTCGGGGTTGGTCTCCTCGATCAGGATGTCGTAGAGAACCCGCCCGCCGTCGGTGCGGAATTCCGCGTCGTGGTTGTGGTGCAGCACCTTCAGCCCGTAGGTCGCGGCAACCTCGCCGGCCCGGTTGAACGCGGCGGCCGCCTGGCGGATGCCGTCGGCGGTGTACAGCGACCCGGGCAGGCTGGAGGTCACCACCCAGTGGCCGCCAAGGGTGACGACGTCCTCGCAGGCGCCCTCGAGGTTGTTCGTGAGCCGGTCGTAGCCGACGTGCTCGAGGACGGCCTTCAGCCCGGCATCGTCGAGTATGGACCGGATCTCGGCGGCGCTGTGGCCGTGCCGGCCGCTGACGCCCACGGTTGCGTAGCCGATGTCGGCGAGTGCCTGGATGGTGCCGGCGAAGTCGGCGGCGAGGTCGCGACGCATCGTGTACAGGTGCATGCCGATGGCTGGGCGCGGGATGATGCGGCGCGGGCCGGTCGCGTGGGCCGGGACGGCGGCCGAGAGGGCCGCGGTGGCGCCGAGTGCGGCGGCGCCGGTGGCGAGGGAGGAGCGCAGGAACGCGCGGCGGTCGAGAGAGGGCATGGGAGTTCCACCTTCCGGGTTCGACGGTGAACAGCTGACGGTGGCGATGCGGCTGCGGATTCTGGTGCGGGCAAGCGCTTTCCGAAAACCAAGCTAGCGACGCCGGTGCCCCGCGTCAACGCCCCCGCCACGACGCTGTACGGGCGGTTTCAGCCGCGGGCGCGATACGTCCGGTGTGCGTGCAGCGCGGCGGTGCACTGGACCGCGGCCAGCAGCGCCGCCAGCGGCGCGCCGGGCACGTCGGCGACCGTGAGCGCGATGCCGAGGACCGCCGCTGGCAGCCAGGCGGCGGCCGTCACCCGCCGGGGTTCCCGGCGCCGGCGCCGCCTGGCCCAGGCCTCCCAGGCCAGCGGCACCACCAGCGGCGGCAGCACGGCGGCCAGGATGGTGAGCCAGGGGAGCAGCGCGGACTCGAACCCGCCGATCGCCAGCACCAGCCCGGCGGCGCCCACCAGCAGCATCGCCCGCGATTCAGGCAGCCGCGTGACCGACCGCAGCGCCAGGCCGCCGGAGTGGTACGCCGTGAGGCACGGCGCGATCACCGCCACGACGACCAGGACGGTGCCGACCTGCGACGTGCGCAGGTGCCCGACCAGGTCCGAGGACCCGCTGTCCAGGGCGATGGTGGTGCCGGCAGCAGCCGCCACCAGGGTGGGCAGCACGAGGATCCCGGCACACGCCCACAGGTCGGTCCGGCTGCGCAGTCCGGCGGTGAAGTCGGGCGCGCGCAACGCGAACACGGAGACGTAACCGACGAACACCGCGACGTCGGCGAGGAACGACCCGGCCGGCCCGAGCTCGGCCGTGATGGGTGGCTGGTCACCCGGTGACCCGCGGGCGGCGATCATCACGATCAGCGCCAGCGCGGCCGCCGTCGTCACCATCGCCAGGGCGTTCCAGCGCGGCTGCCCGGCCAGCGCCAGCGCCGTCAGCGGCAGGCCCAGGGCCACGATGCCCAGCCACCGGGGAACGTCGAGCGCGGACGCCAGCGCCGCGCCGCCCAGCCCGGCGTTGAACCCGAGCCAGCCGACCATCGCCAGTGCCATGAGCGCCGCGACCAGGGTCCGGTCGCGGCGCGGCAGGTAGCCGTCGAGCACCTCGGCCAGCGCCCAGCCGTCGCCGCGCGGCGGGCGCAGCCCGAACCGGCCCTGCAGCAGGAGCAACACCGCCATCGCCACGCCGCCGGCCAGCAGCGCGACCAGTGGCATCGGCCCGCCGTGCCGGTCGGCGACGCCCGCGCCGAGCACCAGGGCCGCCGGCGACGTCCCGATGGCCAGCCACGCGCCGGCGGTGTTCCACCAGCGCCGCTCCGCGACGGCCGGTTCGACCGCCGTCATCCGTGGTGGGCGCTGGCTCCGAGCAGCGTCCGGATCTCCTGTGCCAGTGTCTCGAACGTCGCGCTGGACATGGTGGCACCGTAGTCACGCTCAGCCGGCAGGTCGACGTCGTAGATCCGCTCGATCCGGCCCGGTCGCGGTGTCATCACCACCACCCGCTGGCCGAGGTAGACGGCCTCGGCGATCGAGTGCGTGACGAGGACGACCGTGGTGCCGGTCTCGCGCCAGATGCGGTGCATCTCGACGTTCATGTGCTCGCGGGTGAGCGCGTCGAGGGCGCCGAACGGCTCGTCCATGAGCAGCACCGGCGGCTCGTGCAGCAACGCGCGGCACAGTGCCACCCGCTGCTGCATGCCGCCGGAGAGCTCGTGCGGCAGCGCGCTCTCGAACCCGGTCAGCCCTGTCATCTCGATGAGGTGGTCGGCCCGCTCCGCGGCACGGCGCTTGTCCATGCCGCGCATCTCTGCCTGGAGCAGGATGTTCGCCCGGACGCCACGCCACTCCAGCAGTGCGGCGCGCTGGAAGGCGAAGCCGATCTCCCGCTGCGGCTCGGTGACCGGGCGGCCGAGAAGCTCCACGTCACCGTGGCTCGGCGGCACCAGCCCGGCGACGATCTTGAGCAGGGTGGATTTGCCGCACCCGGACGGCCCCACGATGCTCACGAACTCGCCGGCTCCGACCCGCAGCGACACGTCCGACAGCGCCGTCGTGCGCTTGCGCTTGGAGCTGAACGTGCAGCTGAGGTTGCGGATGTCGATGGTGTCGGTGCCGGCGGCCGCGGCCGGTCCGGTGGTGTTCGTCGTCATGGTGTCCGACATCGTTCCCCTCATTCCGTCGCCTGCACCCGTCCGTCACTCCGCCGCGCCGAACGAGGAGTCCCAGTACGTCGCCGGGTCGCCCGGGTCGGACAGGTCGGCGTGCTCGGCCAGCAGGTCGATGGTCTCCTGCCACTGCTCCTCGGTGTTGACGCCCGGTGCGGCGGCCTCGTCGAGCCGCAGCAGCGCGATGCTCTGCTCCAGCTGGGCCCGCAGCACGTCGGCCGGCGGGGTCTCGTCGGCGCCGTCCTCCATGGCGGCCGCGGCGCCGTCCAGGTCCTCGGCGGCGGCCTCCCACGACCGGGCGGTGGCGCGGACGAACGCCTCGACCAGCTCGGGGTCCTCATCGATGGTGTTCTGGTGGGCGACGATGCCCGTGCCCAGGAGGTTCATGCCCCAGTCGGCGAAGGGCAGGGCGTCGACCTCCTGGCCGCTGATGTTCTCGATCGTGGGCGCCTGGTCGTGGTGGAACCCCTGGATGACGTCGGCGCGGCCCTCGACGAGTGCGGCGATCTTGCCGGCCGGGTCGACGTTGACCACCTCGACGTCGTCGGGGTCGACGCCGTTGATCTCCAGCCAGGCGGGGAACGTCGCGTACATGGCATCGCCGGGTGTTCCGGCGACGACCTTCCCCACCAGGTCCGCCGGCTCGCTGATGCCCTGGTCGCTGAAGAACTCCACCGACGACGGGCCGATCTGCAGGAACACGCCGACGCTCTTGACCGGCATGCCTTCGCTGATGCCGTTGAGCAGTGGCGGCGTGTCCGCCCAGCCGAAGTCGGTCTGCGACTGCGCCACCTGCTGCACTGTGGTGCCCGAGCCGTTGCCCGGCCGGATCTCCAGGTCGATGCCCTCCTCCTCGTAGATGCCCTCGGCGACGCCGTAGTAGAACGGCGCGTGCTCGCCGTAGGGCACCCAGTTGAGGGTCAGGGTCACCGGGGTGAGCTCACCGTCGCCGGTGGACGCGGTCGGGTCGTCGTCGCCGCTGCAGGCGGAGAGGACGAGAAGGGCCACCGCCGAGGTGGTCAACAGGCTGCGTCGCATGGTGCGGCACCTTTCGTGGCGGATGCGGTAGGAGGTGGTCAGGAGGTGGTGAGCGGTGTGCCTTGCCGCCGGCTGGCATGCCAGGGGATGAGCAGTGCTTCGGCCGCCTCGACGAGGACGAACAGGATGACGCCGAGGGCGGACATGAGTATCAGGTCGGCGAACAGTAGTGCGGAGTTGAGATTGCCGCTGGCCAGCAGCAGGACGTAGCCGAGGCCCTCGTCCGCGCCGACGAACTCGCCGACGACGGCGCCGACGACGGCCAGCGTCACCGCCACTTTCAGGCCGGACATCAGGTGGGGCAGCGCACCCGGGAACCTGATCTTGCGGAACGTCTTCCAGCGGCTGGCGCCCATGGTGGCGGAGAGGTCCAGCAGCTCCGGGTCGGTGGAGCGCAGCCCGGCCACGCCGGACACGACCACCGGGAAGAACGCGATCAGGACGGCCAGGATCACCTTCGGCGTCGGCCCGAAGCCGAACCACACGACGAGGATCGGCGCGATGGCGATCTTGGGGATGACCTGGGCGAACAGGATCAGCGGGTAGAGCGCCTTCTCCAGCGTGGGTGAGTAGACGATGAGCACGGCGGCCAGCATTCCGAGCGCCGCCGCGAGGATGAAGCCGATCACCGTCTCGTACGCGGTGACCCAGGTGTGCCCGGCGAGCATCCCCCAGTCCTCGATCAGCGTCGACCAGACGTCGCCCGGCGCGGGGACGAGGTAGGCCGGGAAGACCTCCGCAACGGTGATGATCCACCACGCGAGGACCAGGAGCACCAACAGGAGGGCGGGGCGCCAGGCGGCCGAGAGCAGCTGCCTGGTCCGCTCGGCCACTTGGCGGCCCAGCTCGGGGCGCCTTTCGCCGTCGTCGTCGGGTGTGGTGCCCGGCGTGGTCACGGGCTGGGCGGCGACGTCAGGCATCGGCGCTCCCGTCCGTGCGGCGGGTCGTAGGAATGGCAAACATGGCGCCTCCAGCGGAAAACGCTTTCCTCGTGGTGGGCGACGTTACCCGGCCGTCGGCGGGACGGTCAAGAGTCCGGCGCAGGTCGGCAGTGCGGTGCCGCCACGACCCGGGTCACGGGGCGGGCGGTGCCGACCGTTGGGGGACCGGCGGGCCGAACCGGCGCCGGATGGCCTCGCGCAGCCGCACGCGGGAACGGTCGGCGATGGCCACCGTGGCCAACGCGCCGGTGACCCCGACGACCAGCGCGGCCACCGCCCGCAGCTCGTCGGGCATGCGGGACAACGGGCCCCAGCCGTCGAAGGTCGCGAGCGTGACGAGGCCGGTGACGACGGCGGCGGTGACGAGCCCGCCGCGGCGTGGGCGGGGCATCTCCGGTGGCGGCTGGCCCTCCCAGCCGATCAGGACGCCCATGGCGGCCAGGGACAGCCCGAGCACGCTACCGACGCCGCCCCAGTCGGCGATGGCCATGATCGCCCCGGCGGTGCCGAACCCGCGAGCGGGAAGCCCAGCGGGATCGCGTCGGGTGGCCGGCAGCCAGGCGATCGAGCAACTGATGCCGATCAGCAGGACGACGCCGGCCATGACGAGGCGGAGGCTGTGGTCGGCGTCGAACATATGCCTCATATTCGACCACGTTCCGCCGCCTGTGACGAGCCGGAGCGGCGCGTAGTCTGAGCGATGTGCTGATCTCCGCGGCCATCTGCCCGCATCCGCCGCTGCTGGTGGCTGGCGTCGGGCCGGCGTCCGACCCCCAGCTGGACCGTCTGCGGCAGGCCTGTTGGACCGCGGTCGACGAGCTGCGCGCCGGCAGCCCCGACGCTCTGGTCGTCATCGGTTCCGGGGTCACGACCACCCACGACGCGCCACGTTCCGGCACGCTGGCGCCCTATGGCGTCGACCGGGCGGTCGCGCTGCCGGGCGCAGAGGGCTCCGGCACCACCGGCTCCGGCGGCTCCGGCCGCTCCAGCGCGGAGCTGCCGCTGTCGTTGTGCGTCGGCGCCTGGCTGCTGGAGCGGGACGGGTGGGACGGCGCGGTGCACGCGGCGACGGTGGCCGGCGACGGAGCGGAGTCCGACTGTGTCGAGCTGGGGGAGCGGCTGGCCGGGCTGGCCGACCGGGTCGCTCTGCTGGTGATGGCCGACGGGTCCGCGTCGCGGGCCGACACGTCACCCGCCGCGGTGCGCGAGCGGTCGGCCCGGTTCGATGCCGCGATGGCGCGGGCGGTGCGCGACGGGGACCCCCAACAGGTGCTCGCACTGGACGGCCAGCTCGGCGCGGAGGTCGGATCGAGTGGAGTGAACCCGCTGCGGGTCCTGGCCGGTGCGGCTGAGGACGCGGTGTTCGACGCCGACGTCCTCTATGACGACGCACCCTATGGCGTGGGTTACGTGGTAGGGGTGTGGGAGCGGCACGGCTGAACCGGTCGCCGCTCCCACGGTGATGCCCCTGGCGCGTCAGGCCGGGTTGTCCCGGTCCTTGTCGCCGTCCAGGCCGTCGAGGAAATCGCGGGCCTTGTCGTCAGCGGTCTCCAGGTGCTCGCTGTACTTGCCGCCGGTCTTGTCGTCGATGAAGTCGGTCGCCTTGTCCACGCCGTCGCCGACCTTGTCGGCGTTGCCGGACACCGCGTCGGTGATCTTGTTCTTGATCTCGTCGAAGCCCATCTTGCGCACTTCCCCTCGTTGACGATGGGGCCGCGGCCGCCTGGTGCGGCTCGACCAGCACCCACGGCCTTCATACCCCGCTCGGGTGACGCCCGCAACGCGTTCGGAGATTCTCGTGGCCGGACCGCTGCGCGGTCAGATCGACAGTGGAATGGCACCGAGGCAATGTTGGGTAACAAACCAACCATACAGCACGTCTTCGTCGGCGGATTTGCACCCCCGCGACTCCAGTGATCTTCAGCGGCGAATTCGCGATAACTGTCCATGAATCCGCTGGTCAGCGGAGAAAATTGTCTGGATCTTGCCATATCGATTCGAACCCCCTAACTTGGATGCAGGCACGGCGGCCCGTACCGGTGTAATGGCGCCGATCCGTGCCGCTGCTGGGCCCCAGCGAGTCGTCGACGATTGTCGGGCGATGTGCGGGTGTGTGAGACACCTGCTGCGCCGTGCGCTTGATCTGCGGATTTCCGACGTGTTGGCGGGCCGAGGCCGGCGCAATGGCGCGCTGGCGCAGTCGCGAGAATTGTGCCGCTCGAGAAACTGGTGGGAGTTTTGCATGCCCGAAAGTGACCAGATCGGCGTCCGACAGAATACCGAGAACGCGGAGCAGGCCGGGTCATCGCCCGGCCAGGACTTCGGCACGAACCCGCTCGAAGTCCGTACCACTGATCATTACACAGCTGAATACGTCACCAGCTTCGTCGAGAAATGGGACGAGCTGATCGACTGGAAGAGGCGCTACGAGAGCGAGGGCAGTTTCTTCATCGATCAGCTCCGGGCGCGGGGCGTCCGGAAGGTCCTGGACGTGGCCACCGGCACCGGGTTCCATTCGGTGCGGCTGCTGGAAGAAGGCTTCGAGACGGTCAGCGCGGACGGCAGCCCGGAGATGCTGGCCAAGGCGTTCGCCAACGGCCTGTCCCACGGTGGGCACATCCTGCGGGTGGTGAACGCGGACTGGCGGTGGCTGAACCGTGACGTCCACGGGGAGTACGACGCGATCGTGTGCCTCGGCAACTCGTTCACGCACCTGTTCTCCGAGCGGGACAGGCGCAAGGCGCTGGCTGAGTTCTACGCCATGCTCAAGCACGACGGCGTCCTGATCCTGGATCAGCGCAACTACGACGCCATCCTCGACGACGGCTTCTCCAGCAAGCACACGTACTACTACTGCGGTGAGGACGTCTCGGCCGAGCCCGAGCACATCGACGACGGCCTGGCGCGATTCCGCTACCGGTTCTCGGACGGGTCCGAGTACCACCTGAACATGTTCCCGCTGCGCAAGGACTACGTCCGCCGGCTGATGCGCGAGGTCGGATTCCAGAAGGTCGAGACGTACGGGGATTTCCAGCAGACCTACGCCGACGAGAAGCCGGACTTCTACATCCACGTCGCCGAGAAGCATTACCTTCCCGATGACGAACTCGCGGAGATGTACTCGACGGCGGTGCACACCGCCCGCGACTACTACAACTCCTCCGACGCGGACAACTTCTACGCCACCGTGTGGGGTGGCGAGGACATCCACGTCGGCACCTACGCCGACGCCGCCGAGGACATCGCGACAGCGAGCCGGCGGACCGTGTCGTCGATGGCTGAGCTGGTCGACATCGGCCCCGACACCCGTGTTCTGGACGTCGGCGCCGGCTTCGGCGGTGCTGCCCGGTACCTGGCGAAGACCTACGGCTGCAAGGTCACCTGCCTGAACCTGAGCGAGATCGAGAACCAGCGCAACCGTGCGCTGAACCGCGAACAGGGCGTCGACGGCCTCGTCGACGTCATCGACGGGTCGTTCGAGGACCTGCCGTTCGAGGACCGTTCGTTCGACCTGGTGTGGTCCCAGGACGCGTTCCTGCACAGCGGCGATCGCGGCCGGGTACTCGACGAGGCCGTCCGTGTGCTCACGCCCGGTGGTGCCCTCGTCTTCACCGACCCGATGAGTGCGGACGGCGCGCCGCCGGAGGCGCTCACACCCATCCTGCGGCGCCTGCACCTGGAGTCCATGGCATCGCCGGAGTACTACAGGGGTGAACTGGCCCGCCTCGGCATGAAGGACGTGGAGTTCCACGAGCGCGCGTCCGACCTCGCCCGGCATTACCAGCGGGTTCTCGAGGAGACGGACCGCCGCGCGGGCGACCTGCGTGGCCTGGTCAGCGACGAGTACCTCACCCGGATGAAGGCCGGACTCCAGCGCTGGGTCGACGGAGGCCGTGCCGGGCACCTGACCTGGGGCATCTTCACCGCGCGAGTGTGATCCCCGCCGCCACCGCCGCCATACCCCCGCCGTACCCCTGTTGAATCCCGCCGCGACGTCGCGCCTGCCGCGTGGCGACGCCTGCCTGTGACCGCATGCCCGCCTTCGCGCGGCGACGATGTGAGGAAGTGCTGAGAGATGACTTTTCGACGTCTGTTCACGAGTGAATCGGTGACCGAGGGCCATCCCGACAAGATGGCGGATGCGATCAGCGACTCCATCCTGGACGCGATGCTGGCGCAGGACGCTCGCTCGCGGGTCGCCGTGGAGACGCTGATCACCACGGGCCAGGTGCACGTTGCCGGCGAGGTCACCACCAGCAGCTACGTCGACATCCCCGCGATCGTGCGGGACCGGATCCTCGAGATCGGCTACGACTCGTCGGTCAAGGGTTTCGACGGCGAGTCCTGCGGCGTGAACGTCGCGATCGACGCGCAGTCCGCCGACATCGCCCAGGGCGTGGACACCGCGCACGAGGCGCGGGTCGAGGGCGCCACGGACGAGATCGACGGTCAGGGCGCGGGCGACCAGGGGCTGATGTTCGGCTACGCGTGCTCGGACACTCCCGAGCTGATGCCGCTGCCCATCGCGCTGGCGCACCGGCTCTCGCGGCGGCTGACGGCCGTCCGCAAGGAGGGCGCACTGCCCTACCTGCGCCCGGACGGCAAGACCCAGGTGACGGTGGAGTACGAGGACGAGCGGGCGGTGCGCCTGGACACCGTCGTCGTGTCCAGCCAGCACGCCGCCGACATCGACCTGGAGCGGATGCTCGCCGTGGACATCCGGGAGCAGGTGATGGCGCCGGTGCTGAAGGATGTCGACCTCGACGTCGCAGACGCCCGGCTGCTGGTCAACCCGACCGGCCGGTTCGTGGTGGGTGGCCCGGTCGGAGACGCGGGCCTGACCGGCCGGAAGATCATCGTCGACACCTACGGCGGGATGGCGCGCCACGGCGGCGGCGCCTTCTCCGGCAAGGACCCGTCGAAGGTGGACCGCTCGGCCGCGTACGCGATGCGCTGGGTGGCGAAGAACGCCGTGGCGGCCGGGCTGGCCGCTCGCATCGAGGTGCAGGTGGCCTACGCCATCGGCAAGGCGGCACCGGTGGGCCTGTTCGTGGAGACGTTCGGCACCGAGGCGGTGGACCCGGCGAAGATCCAGCTGGCCATCGAGGAGGTGTTCGACCTGCGTCCGGCGGCGATCATCCGCGACCTCGATCTGCTGCGACCGATCTACGCGCAGACGGCGTCGTACGGGCACTTCGGCCGCGCCGACCTCGACCTGCCGTGGGAGCGGACGAACCGGGTGGACGAGCTGCGGGTGGCGGCTCGGCTCTGACCCCGCAGTCCGACCCGTTCCCACCAGCCGAGGAGACTTCCATGCGTATCGCCGTGACCGGATCGATCGCCACCGACTACCTGATGGTGTTCCCGGGCAGGTTCACGGACCAACTCGTCGCCGACCGGCTCGAGCACGTGTCCCTGTCGTTCCTCATCGACCGCCTCGACGTCCGCCGCGGCGGCGTCGCGGCCAACATCTCGTACGGGCTGGGCGCCCTGGGGCTGCGGCCGGTCCTGGTCGGCGCCGTCGGCGCGGACTTCGAGGAGTACCGGACCTGGCTGGAGGCGCACGGCGTGGACACCACGTCCGTCCGGGTGTCCGAGGAGCAGCACACGGCGCGCTACCTGTGCACCACCGACAGCACCAACAACCAGATCGCCTCGTTCTACACCGGAGCGATGGCCGAGACCCGCGAGATCGACCTTGCCGCCGTGACCGCCCAGGCGGGCGGCCTCGACCACGTGATCATCGGAGCCAGCGATCCGGAGGGCATGATCCGGCACACCGAACAGTGCCGTCAGCTGGGCCTTCCGTTCACTGCCGACTTCTCCCAGCAGATCGCCCGGATGAGCGGTGAGGAGGTCGCCTCACTGGTGCCGGGCGCTCGGTACCTGTTCACCAACGAGTACGAGGCCGGCCTGCTGATGGAGAAGACCGGGTGGTCGCACGAGCAGGTCCTGGCGCGTGTGGGCAGCTGGATGACGACACTGGGCAGTGGCGGCGCGCGGCTGGAGGCGACCGGTGCGCCGCCGGTCACGGTGCCGTGCGTGCCGGCCAAGCGGGAGGTCGACCCGACCGGCATCGGCGATGCCTTCCGAGCCGGCTTCTTCGCCGCGCTGTCCTGGGGCGTTCCAGCCCTCCGGGCGATGCAGACCGGATGCCTGCTGGCCACGATCGTGCTGGAGGCGCGCGGGCCGCAGGAGTACCAGCTGGATCCGTCGACGTTCGTGCGCCGGATGGCCGATGCCTACGGCGAGGACGCGGCGGCGGAGATCACGTCGTTCCTGCCGGTGGCCGCGTGAGAGGAGACGGCGTGTCTGCCGACACCTTCCTGGACGCCCTGAGCCGCCGGGTGCTCGTGGCCGACGGCGCCATGGGCACGATGCTGCAGGCTCACGACCTGACCCTGGACGACTTCGCCGGCCTGGAGGGGTGCAACGAGATCCTCAACGTGACCCGCCCCGAGGTCGTCCGATCGGTGCACCGGGCGTACTTCGAGGCGGGTTCCGACCTGGTCGAGACGAACACGTTCGGCGCCAACTGGGCGAACCTCGCCGAGTACGACATCCCCGACCGGATCGGCGAGCTCGCCGAAGCGGGCGCCCGGCTGGCGCGAGAGGCGGCCGACGAGTTCTCCACGCCTGACCGGCCGCGGTTCGTGCTCGGGTCGATCGGGCCGGGCACGAAGCTGCCGACTCTCGGGCACGTCCGCTACGCGCACATCCGCGACGCCTATGCCGAGCAGGTGGCGGGCATGCTGGCCGGCGGTATCGACGTCGTGCTCGTGGAGACCAGCCAGGACCTGCTGCAGACGAAGGCGGCGGTCCTGGGTGCGAGGCGGGCGATGCACGCCGCAGGGCGCGAGGTACCCATCATCGCCCAGGTGACGGTGGAGACCACCGGCACGATGCTCGTCGGCAGCGAGATCGGTGCCGCCGTGACGGCGCTGGAGCCGCTGGGCATCGACCTTATCGGCATGAACTGCGCCACCGGTCCGGCCGAGATGGGCGAGCATCTGCGGTACCTGTCGCAGCACGCCCGGGTGCCGCTGTCGGTGATGCCGAACGCCGGCCTGCCGGAACTCGGCCCGGACGGCGCGGTGTACCCGCTGGGGCCGGACGAGCTCGCCGAGGCACTCGCCGGTTTCGTGGGCGACTACGGCGCGAGCCTGGTGGGCGGCTGTTGCGGTACGACGCCGGATCACTTGCGTGCCGTGGTGGACGCGGTCCGTGAGCTGCGCCCCGCCGAGCGCGCGCCCGAGCGGGATGCCGCCGTGGCTTCCATCTACCAGTCGGTGCCGTTCCGTCAGGACGCCAGCGTGCTGATGATCGGGGAACGGACCAACGCCAACGGCTCCAAGGCGTTCCGGGAGGCGATGGCGGCGGAGAAGTGGGACGACTGCGTCGAGATCGCCCGGGCGCAGACCCGGGAGGGCGCCCACCTCATCGACCTGTGTGTCGACTACGTCGGGCGCGACGGCGTCGCCGACATGGACACCCTGGCGCACCGGCTGGCGACGGCATCGACGCTGCCGATCATGCTCGACTCCACCGAACCGGCGGTGATCCAGGCCGGCCTGGAGCGCATCGGCGGCCGCTGCGTGATCAACTCGGTGAACTACGAGGACGGTGCCGGGCCGGACTCCCGGTTCCAGCGCGCGATGCGCATCGCCTCCGAGCACGGCGCCTCCGTGGTCGCGCTGTGCATCGACGAGGAAGGCCAGGCCCGCACCGCGGAGTGGAAGGTCCGCGTCGCCGTCCGGCTGATCGAGGACCTCACCACCAACTGGGGCATGAACGTCGAGGACATCATCGTCGACACGCTGACGTTCCCGATCTCCACCGGGCAGGAGGAAGTGCGCCGCGACGCCGTCGAGACCATCGAGGCGATCCGGCAGCTGACCGAACGGTACCCGCAGGTGCAGACCACCCTGGGCGTGTCGAACGTGTCGTTCGGGCTCAACCCGGCGGCGCGGCAGGTGCTGAACTCGGTCTTCCTGCACGAGTGCGTGGAGGCCGGCCTGACGACGGCCATCGTGCACGCCTCGAAGATCCTGCCGATGTCGAGGATCCCGGACGAGCAGCGTGAGGTGGCTCTGGACCTGGTCTACGACAGACGTCGCGAGGGGTACGACCCGCTGCAGACGTTCATGGAGCTGTTCGAGGGCGCGACGGCGTCGTCCAACCGGGAGACCCGGGCCGAGGAGCTGGCCGCGCTGCCGCTGGCCGAACGGCTGGAGCGGCGCATCGTCGACGGCGAGCGCAACGGCCTCGAGGCGGACCTGGATGAAGCCATGAAGGAGCGCAAGCCGCTCGAGATCGTCAACGACACCCTGCTGAGCGGCATGAAGACCGTCGGTGAGCTGTTCGGCTCCGGGCAGATGCAGCTGCCGTTCGTGCTGCAGTCAGCCGAGGTGATGAAGGCAGCGGTGGCGCATCTCGAGCCGCACATGGAGAAGGACGGTTCGGGTGGAAAGGGCAAGATCGTCCTGGCCACCGTCAAGGGAGACGTCCACGACATCGGCAAGAACCTCGTCGACATCATTCTGTCGAACAACGGCTACGAGGTGGTGAACCTCGGCATCAAGCAGCCGATCAACACCATCATCGAAGCCGCGGGCGAGCACAAGGCCGACGCCATCGGCATGTCGGGGCTGCTCGTCAAGTCGACGGTGATCATGAAGGAGAACCTCGAGGAGATGAACGCCCGCGGGGTGGCCGAGAGCTGGCCGGTGCTGCTGGGCGGTGCGGCGCTGAACCGCACGTTCGTCGAGGACGACCTCGCCGAGGTCTACAAGGGCGAGGTCAACTACGCGCGTGACGCCTTCGAGGGACTGCGGCTGATGGACTCCCTGATGGCCCGCAAGAAGGGCGGCGTCATCGAGGCAGACACAGTGGCGGACTCGAAACGCGCGGAACGACGGGCCCGCCGGGAGCGCTCCAAGAAGATCGCCGAAGCGCGCCGCTCCGAGCAGGAGGTCGAGCTGCCGCCCGGCGGCAGGTCCGACATCGCCGCCGACGTCGCGGTTCCCACGCCGCCGTTCTGGGGCAGCAAGGTGGTGCGCGGCGTCGCCGTGGCCGACTACGCCGCGTTGCTGGACGAGCGTGCGACGTTCCTGGGCCAGTGGGGCCTGCGCGGCTCGAAGGGCGGCCAGGGGCCTAGCTACGAGGAGCTCGTCGAGACCGAGGGACGGCCGCGGCTGCGGTACTGGCTGGACGAGCTCACCACTCGCGGGGTGCTCGCGCACGCCGCGGTCGTGTACGGCTACTTCCCGTGTGTCTCCGACGGCGACGACCTGATCGTCCTGGCGGAGCCGGCGCCGGATGCCGGTGAGCGATTCCGGTTCTCGTTCCCGCGGCAACGCCGGGACCGGCGGCTGTGCCTGGCGGACTACTACCGCTCGCGTGAGCTCGCCGCCCGCCACGGCCAGGTGGACGTCCTGCCGCTGCAGCTGGTGACGATGGGGCAGCCGATCGCGGACTTCGCCAACGAGCTGTTCGCGGCGGACGCCTACCGCGACTACCTGGAGGTGCACGGGCTGGGTGTCCAGCTCACCGAGGCGCTGGCCGAGTACTGGCATCGGCGGGTCCGGCAGGAGCTGCGCTTCGCAGAGGGCACCGCCGTCGCGGCCGAGGACGCCGACGACGTCACCGAGTTCTTCCGGCTCGGCTACCGGGGCGCGCGGTACTCGCTGGGATACGGAGCCTGCCCCGACCTCGCCGACCGGGAGAAGATCGTCGCCCTGCTGGAGCCGGAGCGCATCGGAGTGCGGCTGTCGGACGAGCACCAGCTGCACCCGGAACAGTCGACCGACGCCTTGGTGGTCCACCACCCCGAGGCCAGCTATTTCAACACCTGAGGATTCAAGGAGTGCCGATCCATATGTCTACTGTCCCGTTCCGCAGCCTGAACGGCATCGACTTCGCCGTGGCCGACCTGGGCCTGGCCGAGTTCGGCCGCAACGAGATCCGGCTGGCCGAGCACGAGATGCCCGGCCTGATGGCCCTGCGCCGCGAGTACGCGGAGACCAAGCCGCTGCTGGGCGCCCGCGTCTCCGGCTCACTGCACATGACCGTGCAGACCGCCGTGCTCATCGAGACGCTGGTGGTGCTGGGCGCCGAGGTCCGGTGGGCGTCGTGCAACATCTTCTCCACCCAGGACCACGCCGCCGCGGCCGTCGTCGTCGGCCCCACCGGCACACCCGACGCTCCCGCGGGCGTCCCCGTGTTCGCCTGGAAGGGCGAGTCACTGGAGGAGTACTGGCAGTGCACCGAGCGGATGCTGACCTGGCCGGAGCTCGAGGGCCCGAACATGATCCTCGACGACGGCGGTGACGCCACCCTGCTCGTGCACAAGGGCGCGGAGTACGAGAAGGCCGGCGCGGTGCCGTCGGCCAGCGGCGACGACTCGGCGGAATGGACGGTCGTCCTCGACCTGCTGCGCGCCTCCGTCGCGGCAGACCCGTCCAAGTGGACGACGGTGGCGGCGGGCATCCGCGGCGTCACCGAGGAGACGACCACCGGCGTGCACCGCCTCTACCAGCTCGCCGAAGCGGGGGAACTGCTGTTCCCCGCCATCAACGTCAACGACGCGGTCACCAAGTCCAAGTTCGACAACAAGTACGGGTGCCGGCACTCCCTGATCGACGGCATCAACCGTGCGACCGACGTCCTGATCGGCGGCAAGACCGTTGTCGTGTGTGGATACGGTGACGTCGGCAAGGGCTCCGCGGAGTCGCTGCGGGGCCAGGGCGCCCGGGTCATCGTCACCGAGATCGACCCGATCTGCGCCCTGCAGGCGGCGATGGACGGCTACGAGGTCAACACCCTCGACGACGTCGTCGACCGCGCCGACATCGTGATCACCACCACCGGCAACAAGGACGTGATCACGATCGAGCACATGGTGAAGATGAAGCACCAGGCGATCGTCGGCAACATCGGCCACTTCGACAACGAGATCCAGATGGCGGAGCTCGAGCAGTATCCAGGTGTCAAGCGCACCACCATCAAGCCCCAGGTCGACGAGTGGACCTTCCCCGACGGGCACTCCATCATCGTGCTGTCCGAGGGTCGGCTGCTGAACCTCGGCAACGCGACCGGGCACCCGTCGTTCGTCATGTCCAACTCGTTCTCCGACCAGACCATCGCGCAGATCGAGCTGTTCACCAAGCCGGAGCAGTACGAACGCCAGGTCTACGTGCTGCCCAAGCACCTGGACGAGAAGGTCGCCCGCATCCACCTCGAGGCGCTGGGCGGCAAGCTCACCGAGATGAGCAAGGACCAGGCCGACTACCTCGGCGTGCCGGTCGAGGGGCCGTACAAGAGCGACCACTACCGCTACTGATCCGCCGCGCATCGAGAGGTCGGAGGTGACGCCGTGACGACCGTCGTGGATCGACTAGCCGAGCGTCGGCCGGTCTTCTCCGTCGAGTTCTTCCCGCCGCGCGACGACGCCGACGAGGAGGTGTTGTGGACCGCGATACGCCAGCTCGAGCCGCTGGACCCGGCGTTCGTGTCGGTGACGTACGGCGCCGGGGGAACCAGCCGCGGGCGGACCATCCGGACCACGGCCCGCATCGCCGGTGAAACCACCCTGGTGCCGGCGGCCCACCTCACCGGCGTCGGTCACTCCCGCCGCGAGCTGCGCAACGTGGTCGGCTGGTACGCCGAGAACGGTGTCCGCAACGTCCTGGCCATCCGCGGCGACCCACCGGGCGGACCGGCCGGCGTGTGGGAGCCCCATCCCGAAGGCATCACCTACGCCGAGGAGATGGTGCGCCTGGTCGACGAGCTCGGCTCGTTCTGCATCGGGGTCGCGGCGTTCCCGCACGGCCACCCGGACTCCGCGGACCTCGACACCGACACCCAGCGCCTGGTGGACAAGATCCGCGCCGGCGCACACTTCGCGGTCGCGCAGATCTGCTTCGACCCGGAGTACTTCCTGCGCCTGCGGGACCGGCTCGCGGCGCTCGGGTGCGACGTGCCGCTGCTGCCCGGCGTGATGCCGCTGACGACGAAGCGGACGCTGGCGAAGTCGGTCGAGCTGTCCGGCGTGGAGGCGCCGCCGGCGCTGGAGCGCAGGCTGGCCCGGTTCGCCGACGACGCGCCCGGCTTCCGGGCCGAGGGCATCGACGTGACGACGGAGAACTGCGAGCGCCTGCTCGCCGAGGGGGTGCCGGGGCTGCACTTCTACACGCTGAACCGGTCCACGGCCACCCGCGAGATCGTCGGCCGCCTGGGCCTCGGGCAGGACAGGCCGATGGTGGGGGGACTCGCGCAGGGGTAGGCTCGGGCGTCCGAGCGAGGAACGAGCGAGGCGGGCGGGGCAGGCGTCCCCCCACCGTCGGCCACACGACTGGTGGGAGACTGGCGACCGTGCGGACCGGCAGTGACACCCCCGTCGTCGCGGTCGTCGGCCCGACCGCGGCGGGCAAGAGCGACCTGGCCGTCGAGCTGGCGCTACGGCTGGGCGGCGAGGTCGTGAACGCCGATTCCATGCAGCTCTACCGCGGCATGGACATCGGCACCGCCAAGCTCACCGTCGCCGAGCGCCGCGGCGTCCCGCACCACCTGCTGGACATCTACGACGTCACGCAGCCGGCCACGGTCGCGGAGTTCCAGGGACTGGCCCGCGCCGCCATCGACGACTGCCACCGGCGCGGTGTGGTCCCGGTGCTGGCCGGCGGCAGCGCGCTGTACGTGCGGGCGGTGCTCGACCGGTTCGAGTTCCCGGGCACCGACCCGCGGATCCGCGAACGGCTGGAGGCGGAACTGGCCGAGGTCGGAGCGGCGCAGCTGCACAGCCGGCTGGCGGTGCACGACCCCGCGGCGGCCGCGGCCATCCTGCCCACGAACGGCCGGCGGGTAGTACGGGCGCTGGAGGTCATCGAGCTGACCGGCCGGCCGTTCACGGCGACGCTTCCGCCCCGCACCTACGCCTACGACCACGTGCTCCAGATCGGTCTGGACGTCCCGCGCGACCAGCTCGACGCCCGGATCGAGCGGCGCGTGGACATCATGTGGGAGCGCGGCCTCGTCGACGAGGTGCGGCGACTGGCCGAGAACGGGCTGCGCGAGGGGCCCACCGCCAGCCGGGCCCTGGGGTACGCGCAGGTGCTGGCGTTCCTCGACGGCGGGGACACCGGATACACCGAGGAACTGGCCCGTACGGAGACCGTGCAGGCCACCCGCCGGTTCGCGCGCCGTCAACACGGCTGGTTCGGCAAGGACGACCGCGTGGTGTGGCTGCCGTTCGATGCCGATGACCTGACCGAGCAGGCCCTGGCCTACCATCGGCGGTCGTGACACCGGCCGGGCCGAGCCCCGGCTCGGACCCGACCCGGCCCCGACCCGGAGAGACCCGTGAGCATCAGCTTCATCAAGGGACACGGCACGGAGAACGACTTCGTGCTGGTGCCCGACGCCGGCGGCACCCTCGCCGACCGCCTCGACGAGCTCACGGTGCGCCGGCTCACCGACCGGCACTCAGGCATCGGAGCCGACGGCGTCATCCGGGTCACCCGCACCGAGACGATGGCCGAGTTCGCGGCGCTGGCCGACGACGCCGAGTGGTTCATGGACTACCGCAACGCCGACGGTTCCGTCGCCGAGATGTGCGGCAACGGCGTGCGCGTGATCGCCCGTTACCTGTGGGAGGAGCGGCTGGTCGACGGCCCGGTGCTGGCCGTGGCCACCCGCGGCGGCGTGCGGACCGTGCACGCCGAGGCCGACGGCACACTCACCGTCGAGATGGGGCACGCCAAGCCGGCGTCCACCCGGCAGATGTCGTTCGTCGCCGTCGGCGGGCGCACGTGGGAGGCCACCCCGGTGTGGGTGCCCAACCCCCACGCCGTCGTCTTCGTCTCCGACCTCGCCGAGCCGGGGCGCTTGGTGGAACCGCCGGAGCTGCGCCCGGCGTCGGTCTTCCCGGAATCGGCGAACGTCGAGTTCGTCGCCGACCGGGGGCACAAGCACATCGCGCTGCGCGTCTGGGAGCGCGGGGTCGGCGAGACCCGCTCCTGCGGCACCGGCGTGTGCGCGGCCGCGTGGGTGGCGATGCGCCGCGACGGGGTCGGCGCGGGGGCTCGGTACGTCGTCGACGTGCCCGGCGGCCGGCTCACCGTGACCGAGCGGCCGGACGGAGAACTGCTGCTCACGGGGCCGGCCGTGCTCGGCTTGCGCGGTCAGGTCGACGTTTGACGCCTGGTCGCAGGGCATGTGATGTTCCTCACAGCATCCTGCGACCCCTCCGGGACGTCTCCTTCAGTAGAACGAGCACGACGTCAGTCTCGCGGTCGACGCGACGTCTTCGAAGCGGGCCTAACGTTGTGAGCGTGGCGGCAACGAGGCCGGCCGCGCCCCGATGGGAGGCGGTGTGATGAGCGGAACGCAGAGGCAACGACGCGAAGCCGTGCTCCAGGAGGCAGCTCGACGAGCGCAGGAGCGCTCCACCGGAAAGGCCGGCCGCCGCGCGGCCACGCTGCGCGCGGCCGCGAAACTCAGATGGGCAGCATCGACCGGACCGAGCTACGGTCGTTCTGTAGGCGCGTAACACCGGAAAACTCGGGTGACCGCATGGCGGTCTCCGTGTCATCCTGGCTGCACGCGACCACATCTCAGACGCAGGAGGCCGACCATCAGCCCAGGTCACGCTTACAACCCCTACGACGACGACGCCGACCGGCTGCCGGACGTTCCGGAGCTCGACGGTGCCGACGACGCCACCACCGGGGATTACGACCTGGACGAACGGCACTCGCTGCGCCGGGTCGCAGGGCTGTCCACCGAGCTCGAAGACGTCACCGAGGTCGAGTACCGGCGGCTGCGCCTGGAGCGCGTGGTCCTGGTGGGTGTCTGGCCCGGCGGATCCTTCGCCGACGCCGAGAACTCCATCGCCGAGCTGGCCGCGCTCGCCGAGACGGCCGGATCCCAGGTGCTCGAAGGGCTCGTGCAGCGGCGGCTCAAGCCGGACCCGGCCACGTTCATCGGCTCCGGCAAGGTCGAGGAGCTGCGCGACGTGGTCCTGTCCACCGGTGCCGACACGGTCGTCGTCGACGGCGAACTCACCGCTTCGCAGCTGCGCAACCTCGAGGACCGCGTCGGTGTCAAGGTCGTCGACCGCACCATGGTCATCCTCGACATCTTCGCCCAGCACGCCAAGAGCCGGGAGGGCAAGGCCCAGGTCGAGCTCGCCCAGCTGGAGTACCTGTCCCAGCGGCTGCGCGGCTGGGGTGCCAGCCTGTCCCGGCAGGCCGGTGGCCGGGCCGGCGGCGCGGGCGGCGGCGTCGGAACCCGCGGTCCCGGTGAGACCAAGCTCGAGACCGACCGGCGGCGCATCCGCACCCGGATGGCCAAGCTGCGCCGCGATCTCGCCGGCATGCGCACCGCGCGCGACACCAAGCGAGCCGACCGGCGGCGCCATGCCGTCCCGGCGGTGTCCATCGCCGGTTACACCAACGCCGGCAAGTCGTCGCTGCTCAACCGGCTCACCGGTGCCGGCGTCCTGGTCGAGAACGCGCTGTTCGCCACGCTCGACCCGACCGTGCGCCGCACCCAGACGTCCGAGGGGCGGGTCTTCACGCTGGCCGACACCGTCGGATTCGTCCGGCACCTGCCGCACGAGCTCGTCGAGTCGTTCCGCTCCACGCTCGAGGAGGTCGCCGATGCCGACCTCGTCGTCCACGTGGTCGACGGTTCCCATCCCGACCCCGAGGGCCAGCTCAGCGCCGTGCGTGCGGTGCTGTCCGACATCGGCGCCGGCGGCGTGCGCGAGATCGTCGCGGTGAACAAGGCCGACATCGCCGATCCACTGGTGGTGGCGCGGCTGCTGCGCAACGAGCCGCACGCCGTCGCGGTGTCCGCCCGCACCGGCGCAGGCATCGACAAGCTGCGCTCGGTCATAGAGAACGAGCTGCCGCAGCCGCCGGTCGAGGTCGACGTCGTCGTGCCCTACGACCACGGTGAGCTGGTGGCCCGGGTCCACACCGTCGGCGAGGTGCTGTCCATCGAGCATGAGGCGGCCGGCACCCGGGTGCACGCGCGCGTCCCGGAGAGCCTGGCAGCGGCGCTGGAGCCGTACGCCGTCGCCGCCCCGTAACCAGCGGGTATTAAAAGATGATCACGTCCACCATGGTTACTCCCGCTTCACCAGGAATGCTTGCCCCAGGAGGGACACGCAAGACCGGTGAAGCGGGAGATCACCTGGTGACGGCTCAGTCCTGGCTGCGCCCGCCCAGGTGCGTGGCCAGGAACGCCTCCGCCGCGGCGTAGAACCGCTCCCGGTTCTCCGGCTTGGCCAGGCCGTGACCCTCGTCCTCGAACAGCAGGTACTCGTGGTCCAAGCCCTTCTCGGCCAGGGCGGCGACGATCTGCTCGGCCTCCGCGATCTTCACGCGGGGGTCGTTCTTGCCCTGTGCTACCAGCACCGGGATGCGGATCTGGTCGACCTTCGACAGCGGTGAACGCTCCCACAGCATGTCGCGCTCGGTCTCGGGGTTGCCGACGCGCGCGTGCATCAGCGCGATCTGCGGTTTCCAGTACTCCGGTACCGACTCCAGCAGCGTGAGCAGGTTGGACGGGCCGACCATGTCGACGGCGCACCGGAACACCTCCGGCGTGAACGCCGCCCCGGCCAGTGCCGCGTATCCCCCGTACGACCCGCCGTAGATGCCGACCCGCTCCCGGTCGATCAGACCGCGGCCGACCAGGTGGTCGATCGCGTCGAGCAGGTCGGTGTGCATGGCCCGGCCCCATTCCTTGTTGCCGGCGTTGCCGAAGGCCTTGCCGTAACCGGTGGAGCCGCGGAAGTTCACCTGCACGCAGGCGTAGCCGCGGTTGGCGAACCACTGCGACTCGGGGTCGTAACCCCAGGTGTCACGCGCCCAGGGGCCGCCGTGGACGTTGAGCACGGCCGGCAGCGCCTCACGCGCGACGCCCGGCGGGAACGTCACGTACCCGTGCACGGTCAGGCCGTCGCGCGCGGTGTAGGAGAACGGCTCCATATCGGCGAGGTCGTACTGTTCCAGCTCGGGGCGGTGCGAGAAGAGGAACGTCAGCTCGCCGCTGTCGCGGTCGTACGTGTAGTAGCGGACCGGGCCGTCGGACAGCACGTCGTGCACCAGCCAGGTACGGTCGTCGCGGACCGGCCGCGAGATGCCTACCTCGCCGTGCAGCCGCTCCCGCAGCCGGTCGACCTCGGCCCCGAACTGCGGGTCGAGGTAGGACCACTCCTTGCGCTCCTTGATGTACGTGACGGCCTGCGGTTCCAGCGTCTCCGGATGCCGGGCCACACCGGCGACGTCGTACTCGGCGTCCTCGGCCAGGACCGTCTCCTCGCCGGTGGCGAGGTCGACCTCGAGCAGCCGGGCGGCGTTGACGCCGGAGCTGGAGAGCAGGTAGGCGGTCTTGCCGTCCCGGCTGAAACCGGTGACGTCGGTGGTGACGATGTCGTCCGGGCCGATCTCGAACCACGGCTCGTCGCTGCCGGTATCGGTGCGCCGGTAGACGACGGCCCCGCCGTCCTCGGTCATGGCCACCGCACCGCGGATGTTCTGGTCGGAGTCGACCAGCCAGCCCGCGTAGCCCGGGTTCGTCTCGACCTTCACCAGTTCGCGGGTGGTGAGGTCGAGCCGGTAGACGTCATGCAACTGCGGGTTGTCGGCGTTGAGCGCGACGAGCATGGTGGTGGGGTGCCAGCGGTTGTGCTCCAGGACGCCGGCCGTGACCCCGCTCTGCGGGGTGAGCAGCGTGACCTCCAGCGTGTCGAGGTCCATGGCGTAGAGCCGCCAGTCCTCGTCGCCGTCGGTGTCCTGCAGATAGACGAGTGTTCGGTCGTCGTGACAGAACATGAACGTGCGGATGCCGCGGTGCCGGTCGTGGGTGACCGGCCGGGCGGCGGACGGGTCGTCGGCGGGTCCGATCCAGACGTTGAGGACGCCGTCGTCGGGCGCGACGAAGCCGAGGCGGCTGCCGTCGGGCGAGAGGGTGGGCAGGACGCGCTCCGGATTGCCGAAGAGCACGTCTCGAGGAATCAGCGGCACGGCGTCATACGTCATTTGCGCATTCCATCATGGCCGCGGACAACGCCGCCGCCGTGGCCTGTGGACGACGCCTCCGGGTGCCGGCGAGGCGTGTAGTGTCGGGCCGGTGAGTCCGGGCGACGTGACGGTGGAAAAACTCCTCAGCGCAGCCGTGGCGGCCGTCGGCGGCACTCAGCGCCCTGGTCAGGTCGAGATGGCCGAGGCGGTGGCCCAGGCCGTCACCGACAGCGAGCACCTGCTGGTCCAGGCCGGCACCGGCACCGGCAAATCGCTGGCCTACCTGGTGCCCGCACTACTGCATGCCGACTCCACCGACGGCCCGGTCATCGTCGCCACCGCCACGTTGGCGTTACAGGCGCAGCTGGTCGACCGCGATCTTCCCGCACTCGCCGAGGCTGCCACGCCATTGCTGGGCCGGCGGCCGACCTGGGCCACGCTGAAGGGCCGAGCGAACTACGCGTGCCTGCACCGCGTCCGTGAGGGCGCGCCGGACGACCAGGGCGAGCTCGTGCCGGTCGAGGAGATGCCGGCCGGGCCGCTGGGCACGGAGGTCCTGCGGGCCCGCGAGTGGGCGGAATCTCAGGCGGCCTCCGGCGGGTCCGGCGACCGCGACCGGCTCGAACCCGGCGTCAGCGACCGCGCCTGGGCTCAGGTCTCGGTGTCGTCGCGCGAATGTCTCGGCGCGTCGCGATGCCCGTACGGCCAGGAGTGCTTCGCCGAGGTGGCCCGAGCGCGGTCGGACGGTGCGGACGTCGTCGTCACCAACCACGCCCTGTTGGCCATCGACGCTCTGGAAGGGCTTCCGGTGCTGCCCGATCACGACGTCGTGGTGGTCGATGAGGCGCACGAGCTGGCCGCCCGTGTCACCAGTGTCGCCACCGCCGACCTGTGGCCCGGAGTGGTGGACCGCACGGCGGTGCGGGTCCGCTCTCATGTCGACGACGGCGACGCCGAAGAGCTCCGCGCGGCCGGCGAACACCTGCGGCAGGCTCTGCTCGACGCGCCCGTCGGCCGGCTGGACACGCTGCCCGAACGGTTGCTGACGGCACTGGTCGAGCTGCGCGACGCCGCCCGGGCGGTGCAGTCCGGCTTCGCGTCGTCGGCGCGCGAGGAGCGCTCGGCGGAGGCCGAGGCGGCTCGGCGGGCCGCCAAGACCATGGTCGACGACGTGTACGGCACCGCCGAGCGGTTGGTCGCCAACAGCGAGTACGACGTCATGTGGGTCGAGGAGCGCGAGCGCGGTGGCCGGTCACTGCGAGTGGCGCCGCTGTCGGTGGCCGGGCTGCTGCGTGAGCGGCTGTTCGGTGAGAACACCGTGGTGGCGACGTCGGCGACGCTCGAGCTCGGCGGCTCGTTCGACTCCGCGGCCGGCGCGTTCGGGCTGCTGGGGGAGGAGGCGCCGGAGTGGAAGGCGCTGGACGTGGGTTCGCCGTTCGACTACGGCAAGCAGGCGATTCTCTACGTGGCCCGCGACCTGCCTACCCCCGGCCGCGACGGCCTGCGACCCGAAGCGGTGGACGCGCTGGTCGAGCTGATGTCCGCGGCCGGCGGCCGGACACTCGGCCTGTTCTCGTCGCGGCGCGCGGCGAACGAGGCCGCGGAGGCGGTGCGCAAGCGGCTTCCGGATCTTCCGGTGCTCTGTCAGGGCGACGACGTGGTGGCCACCTTGCTACGCACGTTCGCCGGCGACGACCGCACCTGCCTGTTCGGCACGTTGTCGCTGTGGCAGGGCGTGGACGTGCCCGGTGGCGCGTGCCAGTTGGTGGTGATCGACCGGATCCCGTTCCCGCGACCGGACGAGCCGCTGTCCTCGGCACGACAGCGGGCGGTGGAGAAGGCCGGCGGCAACGGGTTCATGAGCGTGGCGGCCAACCACGCGGCACTACTGCTGGCCCAGGGGACGGGACGGCTGATCCGCAGGTCGAGCGATCGTGGCGTGGTGGCGGTGCTGGACCCGCGGCTGGTGACAGCCAGGTACGGCAGCTACCTGAGGGCGTCGTTGCCGCCGATGTGGTTCACCACCGACCGGTCGGTGGTGACCGGAGCGCTGCAGCGACTCGCGTCGTCGGCGTGAGGGCGCCGGCCAGACGGCCGAGGTAGTGCTCGGCCGGCGCCGCCGACGTCCTCACATGCGCCGCATCACCGCCACGACCCGGCCGAGAATGACCGCGTCGTCGCCGGGAATGGGCTCGTAGGCCGGGTTGTGCGGGAGCAGCCAGATGTGCCCGTCGCGCTTCTTGTACGTCTTGACCGTCGCCTCGCCGTCGATCATGGCGGCCACGACCTCGCCCTGCTCGGCCACGGGCTGCTGGCGCACGACCACCCAGTCGCCGTCGCAGATGGCGGCGTCGACCATGGAGTCACCGGCGACCTTCAGCATGAACAGCGTCCCCTCGCCGACCAGTTCGCGGGGGAGCGGGAAGACGTCCTCGACCGCCTGCTCCGCGAGCACCGGGCCACCGGCGGCGATGCGCCCCACCATGGGCACGTATGACGGTGCGGGCAGCGACGCGGTCTCCTCCGGCGCCTCCTGACCGCGGGTGAAGTCGCCCGGAGCGGTGCCCGGCGGCAGGACTTCGAGCGCGCGGGGGCGATGCGGATCGCGCCGGATGTACCCCTTGGCCTCGAGCACACCCAGCTGGTGGGCCACGCTGGACGGGCTGGAGAGCCCCGCGGCCTGGCCGATCTCACGCATGCTGGGCGGGTAGCCGCGGCGGCCGACCGACTCGCGGATGACTTCCAGCACCTTGCGCTGCCGGACGGTCAGGTCGGCCGGATGCACGTGCGTCTCCGGGAACGTGTGGACCGAAGCGCCCTCGGCCTCCGAGTCCTCCTGTTTGGCCACCACGCCACCTCCTGGTCGAAAGGTCATGACCCGCGGGAAGTCCGGCACTCGTTCGAAAACGCCCCGCACGGTCGGTCTATGGAAGTCACATTAGCCCCAGCGAGCGACACGATCAAACATCTGTTCGAACGTGTCTCGACTTTGTCAGTGGCGGGGTGTACAACCATTCGTACAGTCGTTCTATCGAACGGTTGTGCGGACTTCGACCGGAGGCTGACATGGCGAGCACGACGTACATCCCGACGTTCGAGCCGCGCACGCGGGTGGTGATCGAGCCCGAGCGCGTCGACGCACCGCCGCGACGGCATGTCGCCAGACGGCGGCTGGCGGGCCGGCCGGCGCCGGCGGCGTGCGCCGGCTCGGCCGAACCGAGCTTGCACGGTTCTCGGCTGACCCGGCGTGGCCGCGTCGTCGTAGCGCTGGCGTGGCTGGTGCTGCTGGCTGCTGGGGCGTTGGCGTTCGTGAAGCCGTGGGACGCGTCCGCGCCCGCCGCCACCGACACCACCACCGTCTCGGTCCAGGCCGGCGACACGCTGTGGGAGCTGGCGGGCCAGATCGCGCCGGCGGCGGATCCGCGCGACACCGTCGCCGCCATCATGGAGCTGAACGGGCTCAGTTCGGCCACCGACATCCGCCCCGGCGACACCCTGCGCGTCCCCGCCGCTCACTGATCCGCTCGGGCCCGCGCCGGGGGACGTACGCCTCCACGTCCGCCGGCGCCCGGTGTCCAGGTGGTCGAGCTCGACTTTCGCACACCAAAACCGCGCATAGCTCCCGGGACGGGAGTCCGTGCGCGGTTTCGGCATTCGTGGCCTCGCGTGAATCGCCGCGCCCGCAGTGCCCCGCCCGTTCAGCTCTGCGTGAACCCTCCCGGCGACGCGCCGACGCCGTTGATCGACGTCGCACATGACCAGCGGGTTTGAAAACCGGTCCGGGCAGTCCGTCGATGTCGGTTGCAGTCGGCCTCCGGCGCGACGTACCGTACCCCTATATCTAGTAGTTACACAGCTGTAAGCTGTCCACAAGTTGTGGTCGAGAGTGCACAGGTTGTCCCCAACTTGTCCACAGGCCCACGAAAGGGGGAGTGAGCGTGCACTGTCCGTTCTGCCGCCACGCCGACAGTCGTGTGGTGGACAGTCGCACCGCTGACGAGGGCACCGTCATCCGTCGTCGGCGGCAGTGCCTGGCCTGTGAGCGCAGGTTCACCACCGTCGAGCAGTTGACGCTCGCGGTCGTGAAGCGTTCGGGGGTCACCGAACCGTTCAGCCGCGAGAAGGTCGTCGCCGGGGTGCGCCGGGCGTGCCAGGGCCGAGGCGTCAGCGAGGACGCACTGGCCCGGCTGGCCCAGCAGGTCGAAGAGCAGTTCCGGGCGGCGGGGGGTGCCGAGATCCCGAGCCGCGAGGTGGGTCTGGCCATCCTGACCCCGCTGCGCGAGCTGGACGAGGTCGCGTACCTGCGCTTCGCCAGCGTGTACCGCGACTTCGAGAGCCTCGACGACTTCGAGCACGAGATCGCCACGCTGCGGGCCGACCGTGAGCGGGCGGCGCACCGTCCCGACGACGACGGCGCCGCCGCGCCCGACGGCCGGGCCGACGCCACGCTGACCGTCGCCGAGACGTAGCACCACTGCACCAGGAACGAACTGAAGTGACAGCCCGGAGGAAACCGGGTGAGCCGGGGGAAGTGAGGAAGGTTCATGACTGAGACGGTGAGCGGGCCGAGCCGGGGCACCGGGAGCAAGCCGGTCGGCAGGTCGAAGAAGGCTCGGGGCCTGAGCGTCGAGCGCATCTACACCACAGCCGGCGTGCACCCGTACGACGAGGTCACCTGGGAGCGGCGCGACGTCGTCCAGCAGAACTGGAAGACGGGGGAGACGGTCTTCGAGCAGAAGGGTGTGGAGTTCCCGTCCTTCTGGTCGCTGAACGCCTCCACCATCGTCACGACGAAGTACTTCCGCGGTGCCGTGGGCACCGACGCGCGTGAATGGAGCCTGCGCCAGCTCATCGACCGGGTGGTCAACAAGTACCGCACCACCGGTGAGGCGGAGGGCTACTTCGCCACGACCGCCGACGCTGACGTCTTCGAGCACGAGCTGACCTGGATGCTGCTGCACCAGGTGTTCAGCTTCAACTCTCCGGTGTGGTTCAACGTCGGTACCAAGTCGCCGCAGCAGGTCTCGGCGTGCTTCATCCTCTCCGTCGACGACTCCATGGAGTCGATCCTCAACTGGTACCGCGAAGAGGGAATGATCTTCAAGGGCGGCTCGGGGGCCGGCCTGAACCTGTCGCGCATCCGCTCCAGCAAGGAGCTGCTGTCCTCCGGCGGGACGGCGTCCGGCCCGGTCAGCTTCATGCGCGGCGCCGACGCCTCGGCGGGAACCATCAAGTCCGGTGGCGCCACCCGGCGCGCGGCCAAGATGGTCGTGCTCGACGTCGACCACCCCGACGTCGAGGAGTTCATCACGACGAAGGCGCGCGAAGAGGACAAGATCCGGGCACTGCGCGACGCCGGGTTCGACATGGACCTCGGCGGCTCCGACATCGTCTCGGTGCAGTACCAGAACGCCAACAACTCCGTGCGGGTGTCCGACGAGTACATGCGTGCGGTGGAGTCCGGCGGCGAGTTCGGCCTGCGGGCGCGGATGACCGGCGAGGTCATCGAGACCGTCGACGCGCGCAAGCTGTTCCGCAGCATGGCGCAGGCGGCCTGGGAGTGCGCCGACCCAGGCATCCAGTACGACGGCACCATCAACGACTGGCACACCAACCCCGAGACCGGGCGCATCACCGCGTCCAATCCATGCTCGGAGTACATGAGCCTGGACAACTCCAGCTGCAACCTCGCCAGCCTGAACCTGATGAAGTTCCTCAAGGAGGACGGGAGCTTCGACGCCGCCACGTTCGCCAAGGCGGTCGAGCTGATCATCACGGCGATGGACATCTCCATCACGTTCGCCGATTTCCCGACCGAGTCGATCACCGAGACCACCCGTGCGTACCGGCAGCTGGGTATCGGCTACGCCAACCTCGGCGCGCTGCTGATGGCGTCGGGCCTGGCCTATGACTCCGAGGGTGGGCGGGCGCTGGCCGCGGCCATCACGTCGCTGATGACCGGTGCGGCGTACAAGCGCTCGGCCGAGCTGGCCGGCGTCGTCGGCCCGTACGACGGGTTCGCCCGCAACGCCGAGGCGCACGCCCGGGTCATGCGCAAGCACGCCGCCGCCACTGACGACCTGCGCACCGTGCACTCGCTCGACGGCGACGTGCGCAGCCTGGCCACCAAGGTGTGGGCCGAGGGCAACAAGATCGGTGAGAAGAACGGCTGGCGCAACGCGCAGGCCTCGCTGCTGGCCCCCACGGGCACCATCGGCTTCATGATGGACTGCGACACCACCGGTATCGAGCCGGATTTCTCGCTGGTCAAGTTCAAGAAGCTGGTCGGCGGCGGCTCCATGCAGATCGTCAACCTGACGGTGCCGCGGGCGCTGGAGAAGCTCGGCTACGCCACCGAGACCATCGAGGCGATCGTCGAGTACATCGCCGAGCACGGCAACGTCGTCGACGCCCCCGGCCTCAAGACGGAGCACTACGAGGTGTTCGACTGCGCCGCGGGGCAGCCGCGGGCCATCGAGCCGATGGGTCACGTGCGGATGATGGCCGCGGTGCAGCCGTTCCTGTCCGGTGCCATCTCCAAGACGGTGAACATGCCGGAGTCGGCCACCGTCGAGGAGATCGAGGAGATCTACCTGCAGGGCTGGAAGCTCGGCCTCAAGGCGCTGGCCGTCTACCGCGACAACTGCAAGGTCGGCCAGCCGCTGTCGGACGCCAAGGCGAAGACCGCCACGAAGGACGCGCCGGAGAAGGACGTGATCGTCGAGTACCGGCCGACCCGCAAGCGGCTGCCGAAGACCCGGCCGAGCCGCACCACGTCGTTCACGGTCGGCGGGGCCGAGGGCTACATGACCGCCGGCTCGTACCCCGACGACGGCCTCGGTGAGGTGTTCCTGAAGCTCGGCAAGCAGGGCTCCACGCTTGCCGGCATCATGGACGCGTTCTCGATCGCCGTCTCCATCGCGGTGCAGTACGGCGTGCCGTTGGAGACGTACGTCGAGAAGTTCACCAACATGCGGTTCGAGCCGTCGGGCATGACCGACGACCCGGACGTGCGGATGGCGCAGAGCGTGGTCGACTACATCTTCCGCCGGCTCGCGCTGGACCACCTGCCGTTCGAGTCGCGGGCCGCGCTGGGCATCTACACCGCGGCCGAGCGTTCCCGTCAGCTCGACACCGGTGGCGACTACGCGCCCGTCGACGACCTCGACGTCGACTCGCTGCGGCAGTCCGCTCCGGTCGCACCGTCGGCCGAGTCGGCCAAGGAGCCGGCGACGGAGGCGACCGAAGCCGCCGCCCGCCCCGCTCCGGCCGAGGCGCACACCTCCGCCGAGCTGCTCGAGGTCATCCAGGGCACTAGCACCGACGCGCCGCTCTG
This sequence comes from Jiangella gansuensis DSM 44835, assembly GCF_000515395.1. Taxonomy (NCBI): domain Bacteria; kingdom Bacillati; phylum Actinomycetota; class Actinomycetes; order Jiangellales; family Jiangellaceae; genus Jiangella; species Jiangella gansuensis. The sequence continues at coordinate 2,159,242 of NZ_KI911782.1, forward strand.
CTTCACCTGCGGCACGAAGATGCGCCCGGCCGGCAGCTGCTATGTCTGCGAGGGCTGCGGCTCCACCAGCGGGTGCAGCTGACGTCCAGCCCGAATCACACCAGCGCGCCCGCGGCCGCCGAGGAACCACTCTCGGCGGCCGCGGCGCGTCTCGCCTGACGGCGAGGCCGGCGGGATACGTCAGGTGCGCGGCCGGGGTCCGGCCCGGCCCGGTGCGTTGTCAGGCGTCATCGGTGCCGCTCCGGTCTCGGGTGCCGGGGGAGCGGCGCGGCTTGACCCCGGCGACCAGCTCACGGACGCGGCCCGGCGGGACGTAGCGAGCCCGGACGGCCCCGCCGGCCAGCCGCCGTACCAGCAGGTCCTCGGGGAGCGGCGCGTTCGAGGCCACCACGACGATGTTGCCGTACCGGCGGCCGCGCAGCTGGGTCGGCTCGGCCACCAGGGCCACGTGCGCGAACACCTCCAGCGCCGAGGCGGCCTCGACCCTGGACTCCCGGACCTCGGCGGTGTCCGCGACGTTGCCCACGTACACGCCGCTGCTGGTGAGCACCCGCGCCACCTCCTGGAAGAAGTCGACCGTCGCCAGGTGCTGCGGCACCCGGATGCGGTCGAACGCGTCCCGGATCACCACGTCGGCCCGGCCGGCGTCGAGCCGCCGCAGACCCACCAGACCGTCCATCGCCCGCAGCCGGAGCCCCGGCACCGACTTCAGGTCGAACGCCTGCCGCATCAACGTCGCCAGTGCGGGGTCGACCTCGAACACGGTCTGGCGGGTTCCGGGCCGGGTGGCGGCGACGTACCGGGCCAGCGTGCAGCCCGCGCCGCCGACATGGACGGCGGTGACGGGTTCGCCCGGCGGGGCGAGGACGTCGAGGATGTGGCCCGTCCACTGCATGTACTCGAAGTCCAGCCGGGTGGGGTCGTCGAGGTGCACGTACGAGCTGGTGGCGCCGTTGACCATGACCGACCAGCCGCCGGGGTCGGACTCATCGGGTACCAGCTCGGCAGTGCCGGACTCGATCTCGTGCTGGCCGGTGTATTGCTCAGGGCGTGGCCGCCCTATGCGGCGGGAGGTGGGCACGACCGACAGGCTGCCACATCGGGCCAGGCGACGCGCAGGCTGTCAGCGTCACGGGGTAGGTTCGCGGCATGGCTGAGCGTCCCACCAAGAACCTCCACGCAGGTGCCCCGTTCCGAGCCGACGAGGACCGCTACGACCGCATCCCGTATCGTCGCTGCGGCCGCACCGGCCTGAAGCTCCCGGCCGTGTCGCTGGGGCTGTGGCAGAACTTCGGCGACGAATCCGCGCTGGCCACCCAGCGCGCGATCCTGCGCACCGCGTTCGACCAGGGCATCACGCACATCGACCTGGCCAACAACTACGGTCCACCGCCGGGGTCGGCGGAGAAGAACTTCGGGCGCATCCTCGCCGAGGACTTCCGGCCCTACCGCGACGAGCTGATCATCTCCACCAAGGCCGGCTACGACATGTGGCCCGGCCCGTACGGCGAATGGGGCTCGCGCAAGTACCTGCTGGCCAGCCTCGATCAGTCGCTGGAGCGGATGGGCCTGGACTACGTCGACATCTTCTACTCGCACCGGTTCGACCCCGACACACCGCTCGAGGAGACGATGGGCGCCCTCGACACCGCCGTGCGGTCCGGCCGGGCGCTCTACGCGGGCATCTCGTCCTACTCGCCGGAACGCACCGCAGAGGCGGTACAGATCATGCGCGAGCTGGGCACGCCGCTGGCCATCCACCAGCCCTCGTACTCCATGTTCAACCGCTGGATCGAGGGCGGGCTGCTCGACACCACCGGCGAGCACGGCCTCGGCGTCATCGCGTTCTCGCCGCTGGCGCAGGGCTTGCTCACCGCCAAGTACCTCGACGGTGTGCCCGACGACTCCCGGGCCGCGCGGGGCGGCTCCTTCTCGCCGGACCTCATCACCGACGACGTCGTGCGGCGGCTGCGCGCACTGAACGAGATCGCGCAGCGGCGCGGCCAGACCCTGGCCCAGCTGGCGCTGTCGTGGGCGCTGCGCGACGAGCGGGTCACCTCCGTCCTCATCGGCGCCCGCACCGTCGACCAGCTTCTGGACAGCCTCGGCTCGCTCGAGCGGCTGGACTTCACCGCGGAAGAGCTCACCGAGATCGACGGTTACGCCGTCGAGACCGGGCTCAACCTGTGGGCCCGGTCGAGCGACGCGTGATCTGATGTGCCGATGAACGAGCGAGTCCGGCGTAACCCGCGCACCGACGCCATCTGGACGCAGCTGCACCAGGCGCTGGCCGAGCTGACGGCGTCCACCGGGCGGCGCCAGCTCGACATCGTCGACCTCGGTGGCGGTAGCGGCGTCTTCGCGGTGCCGTTGGCCCGGATCGGGCATCGGGTGACGGTGGTCGACCCGAGCCCCAACGCGCTGGCCACGCTCTCGCGCCGCGCTGCCGACGCCGGTGTCGGCGCCCAGGTGACCGGCGTGCAGGGCGACGCCGCGGGGCTGCGGTCCGTCGTGGGCGCCGGCAGCGCCGACGTCGTCGTCTGTCATGGCGTTCTCGAGGTCGTCGACGACCCGTCTGCCGCCGTCGTGGCGCTGGCGGGCTGCTTGCGTCCCGGCGGACTGACCAGTGTCGTCGTCGCCCAGCGGTATGCCGCGGTGCTCGCCAAGGCGCTGGCCGGGCACCTCACCGACGCCCGGCGGCTGCTCGACCACCCCGACGGCACCTGGGGCGGCTCCGACCCGCTGCCGCGCCGGTTCGACGAGGCCGGCCTGACGGCGCTGCTCACCGGCGGCGGACTGGAGATCGTCGACGTGCACGGCGTGCGGATCCTCACCGACCTGGTCTCCGGGTCCGTCCTCGACGACCCCGCGGACGCCGCCACGCTCGCCGGTCTCGAGGCCGCCGCCGCGGCCCATCCGGCCTTCCGGGCGGTGGCCGCGGCGCTGCACGTGCTGGCCGGCAAGCCGGCGCTCGAACAACCCGCGCACTGAGCGATGTCTGTGGTTCCATGGGTTGGGTAAGAGGGTCAGTGACCAGCGGTTGCAGTGCGCAACGGGTTGGCCGGGCGGTGGTGGCCAGATCACTCGGCTTCGGTCGAACGCCCGGCTTTCGTCCGTGGCTTGCTCCGCATATGCTGGTCCTTACAGCAGGTGCCCATACAGTTCCGTGTTCATTGGAGGGGAACGGTGCCACTCTCCGATCATGAGCAGCGGCTGCTCGAGCAGATGGAGCAGGCGCTCCTTGCCGAGGATCCGAAGTTCGCCACTGCGATGCGCGGCGCGGATCTGCGGCGGAGGTACCGGCGGCGCGCCGTCTTGGCCGGTCTGGTCTTCGTAGTGGGCGTCGTCATGCTCATGACGGGCGCCGTGACCCAGGTGATCGCGCTGGGAGTCGCGGGATTCGTCGTCATGCTCGCCTCGGCGTTCTACGCGGTCTCGTCCTGGCGGCGGGTACCGCCGTCGGATGCGGCCTCGGACGTGCCGGACATCAGCCCCGGCTCGCCGCGGCGTCAGAGCCGTCCCAAGGGCGCCAAGAACAACGGCTCCTTCATGGACCGCATGGAGCAGCGCTGGCGCAACCGCCGCGAACGCGGCTTCGGCCAGTAGGGCTCCGTCGACGAGCCTGTGACGCCGCCCTTGGGCGGAATCACATCGCGGCCAAGAGCGGCCGACGCCGCCGGGTTCGCCAGCATGTGGACACGAGCTGATCAGATGACCTCAACGCGCTGATCAAGGTGGCAACGCCACTTGATCAGCGCAGGCGCCACGGTTCGCTCGACATCGACCAGCCAGAGCACGCGCCGCCGGGGCCGGGGCGTCGTGTGGTCGTCCATCATCCGCCCGTCGTGGTGCCGAGGAACGCGTCGGCGAAGCTCACGTCGGCGGGTGCGTCGGAGAGGTCGACCGTTGTCCAGTCGCCGGATCCGCCGAGCCGGACCTCCATCCGCTGCAGCACGCCGTCCGCGTCGACCCAGTACCGAAGCGTGGCGTCGCTGCCGTCGCCCGCGGAGGTGGAGGTAGCCGGATCGTAGACGCGGTCCTCGGTGGGGCCGGTGACGACGTCGACCGGGACGCCGTCCACCTCGTCGGCCCGCAGCCAGCGCGCGTCGGTCTGCTGCAGCAGCAGCGGGTTGTCGGGCCGGTCGTTGCCGGCCTGAAGCAGGACGGCCAGCGCCGCGTGCAGCCGCGACTGGGTGGGATCGAGCGCCGAGGACGTCCAGGCGGCGTCGTCCGGCGGCGGCAGCGGCGGGCCGTCGTCAGCGGCGGTCACCACCGGCTCGTGGGACGTGATGCCCTCTGCGCTCCAGGCGACCAGCAGGGGTTCGGCGCCGTCCTCGCTGACGTGCGCGTACCCGACGTGCGCGACGAAGTCGACCCAGCCGTCGACGGTGAACGTGCGGCCGTTGTCGACCACGTCGAACCGCACCGAGCGGACCCCGGTGGTGTAGTTCGCGTAGCGCATCATCGACACCCGCTGTGCCTCGTCTCCGGACAGCGGCCGGGGCTCGTCGGCGGTTGTGGCCGTCGCGCCGGGCGAGCCGCCGCCGTCCGGGGAGATGGCGTCGTCGTCGGAACAGCCGGCGAGCAGCGCGATGACCAGGGCGGCCGGCAGGGCCAGGCGCCTCATGACGCGGCTGCGCGGTGGGCTGCGGGCGTGTGCATGGCAGTGAGTGTAAGTAAGCACGGCACGCGTGATGTCCGGTTCGCGGACTTCGCGACTCTTCCCGACGCACCACGAAACGTGATCTGTATCACGTCGCGTGCTGACCGTGCGTGCTTCCGGCTCCTTGTAGTCAGCGCCGTCATCTACCTGCCGTCCGGCAGGCCGTCCGACTGGGTTGTCGGGCGGCAGGACATCGGCGCTGGTGCGAAGGACAGCTACGGAGGGATCTGCCAGTGAGATCGCTGAAACGACAGGCGGCCAGCCCAGGAGGCGGCCAGGTGAGACGAACATCACGGCGGACGATTCGAGCGGCCGGCGCGATCACCGCGCTCGGCGTCATCGGCTCGACGCTGGCCGGTGCCGGAGCCACCCTGCCCGCGCTGGCCGCGCCCGGTGACCCGATCACCGGCACCATCTGGCAGGACTACGACTCCGACGGCATGTACTCCTCCTTCGAGGAGTCCGGCCTGCTCGAAGGCATCGAGGTGTACGCCTACGACGCCGACGGCAACGTCGCCGGCCCAGCCCTCACGGCCGCTGACGGCACCTACTCGCTGCCGGTCACCAGCGATGCCGGTCCCTGGCGGGTCGAGGCCAACGTGCCCGACACGCCGGAGTGGGCCGAGTGGCGCGACTCCGTCGTCGGCCGGGCGGCTGGCACGAGCAACGGGACCACCGTCCAGTTCATCGACAGCGTGCCGGCCACCGGCGTGGACTTCTCGTTCCAAACGCCCGGTGCCTTCGTCGAGAACAACCCGTACGTGTACCTGCCGGCGTTCCGGTACGGCGGCCACGACGGTGTCCAGACGGCCGAGTTCGCCGGCGCCGCACACGAGTACGACGCCATGAGCCCGAACACCACGACAGCGGTACCGACCACCATGCAGGTGCCGTTCGGCCAGGTCGGCACCACCTACGGCACCGCGTGGCAGCGGGCCGAGGAGCCCGGCGGCATCGGCACGGTGTTCGCATCGGCCTACGTCCGGCGGCATTCGGGCCTCGGGCCAGGCGGCATCGGCGCGATCTACCGGATCACGCCCGATGGCGGCACTCCGGCCTCGCCGACCGCCAGCGGGGACGTCCTCGTGGACGTGACCGACTACGGCATCGACGTCGGCAGCGACTCCGATCCGGCGGCTGCGCCGGGAGACCCCAACGGCCTCCGGCCGGTCATGGGCCTCGACAACCCGGCCTACGACTGGGCGATGGATGCGCAGGCCTGGGACAAGGTAGGGCGCGTAGGGCTCGGCGCCATGGAGATCTCCAACGACCAGCAGTCGCTGTTTGCTGTCAACCTGCACAACCGGTCACTTGTGGAGATCGAGATCAGCCGCGACGGCACGCAGGTGCTCGGCGTGACCGAGCACGAGCTCGACGCCTACTTCCCAGACGACAGCGACCTGCGCCCGCACGGCATCTCGGCCAACCCGCTGACCAACGAGATGTACCTCACCGTGACGAACACGGCCGAGTCGACCGGCGACCGCGCGGACCTGCACGCCTACGTGTACGCGTTCGACCCGGCCGACCCGACCACCCTGCGCGAGGTACTGGACTTCCCGCTCGGTTACGACCGCGGTCTTTTCGCCGCACTGCACAACGCGGACTACCAGCCGTGGAGCACGGACAGCGCCGACTGGCAGCAGTTCGAAGGGAACCCAGGCGCCGACCCCGTCGGTCTGACCACCTCGGTACCGATCGTGGCGGACGCGCGATACCTGCACGGGGATCTGATCGTGGGAATCCGTGACCTGGGCGGCGACCTGTTCGGTGCGTGGAGCGCCTTCGCTCCCGACGACGCGAGGCTCGTCACCATCCGTTCCATCGGTGGCGAGCTGCTGAAGGCCGGCTCCAACGGCGACGGCACCTGGTCCATCGAGCAGAACGGCCAAGTCAACGGTGAGCAAGGCGCGACCACCCAGGTCACCCTGAACGGTCCGAACGGCCAGCCCGGCAAGTTCTTCATGGACACCTGGGTCAACGGGGCGGAGCACCTGGGTGCCACGCTGGTCGTCCCGAGCAGGGACGACGGTGTGCTGGAGACCGGCCTGCACGTCGCGGAGGGAAGCTACCAGGTCGGTACCCGCCGGTTCCACCAGGCAGACGGCACGCTGGTCGAACCGCGGGGCGCAGCCGTCATCACCGGTACCAACGTGCAGCCCAGCGCGACCGTGAAGGGCAACGGGCTGGGTGAGCTGACGGCGATGGCGTCGGCGGCGCCGATCGAGATCGGTAATTATGTCTGGTATGACGTCGATAACGACGGTGTGCAGGATCCGGATGAGCCGGTGGTGGAGGGTGCGACGGTCAACCTGTATGAGGTGGACGCGGACGGCAACCGCACGCTGGTGAGTACCACGACGACGGATGCGAGCGGTGAGTATTACTTCTCGTCGAACGATGCGGCGTATCAGTTGAAGACGCACACGGATTATGTGGTGGGTGTGGACAATCCGGCCGATTACGGGGCGGGTGGTCCGTTGGAGAACTGGTATCCGACCATTCCGGATACCGGTGATGCGAACTCGGTGGATGCGGACCGGAACGATTCTGATGGCATCGTGGAGTCGACCGAGGAGGGCTCGTTCCCGTATGCGGCGATCACGACCGGCGGGCCTGGGGAGAACGACCACACGATCGACTTCGGCTATTCGAACATCGATTACGAGTTCGACAAGCGGATGGTGTCCGGGCCGACGGAGAGCCCGGACGATGACGGCACGTGGACCATCACGTATGAGTTGGTGGTGGAGAACACCGGCATGATCGATGGCGGGTATCTGCTGACTGATGATCTGACCGGGTATGGCGAGGGCATCGTGGTGGTGGACACGCAGGTGGTGTCCGGCCCGCCGGAGGCCGATGGGTTGTTGAACTCGGGCTGGGACGGCACCGGTGATATGGACGTCGTCACCGACGTGGTGCCGATCGAGGCGCAGTCGACGGTGGAGAACGGCACTGAGCACATTTACACGTTGACGGTGTCGGTCGCGTTGGAGACGGACCCGCAGACCGGTGAGGCGATCGCGTTGCCGGAGGACCTGGCCTGCACGCCGGATCAGGTGGCGGGTGAGGGGACGACGGGGCTGTTCAACACGGCCACGCTGGACCCGATCAACCACGAGGATTTGACCGACGACGAGTGCAGCGAGTTGCCGCTGGTCACGTTGGACAAGACGGTGGTGACCGAGCCGTATGTGGTGGACCGGGAGAACCAGCCGGGCGTGTGGGAGATCACCTATGGGCTCACTGTCACCAACGAGACCGAGGTTCTCACCGACTACGATCTGGAGGACCTGTTGCGCTTCGGCACCGGCATCGAGATCGTCGACGGTTCGGTGGTGGCGGAGAACACGGTGCCGGGCACGATCGTCACGCGGCCGGAGTATGACGGTGTCAGCGATGTGCTGATCGTGGAGGACGAGCCGATCGGGGCGTTGGAGTCGCACGAGTACACCGTCACGGTGCAGTTCACGATCGACCTGCCGAACCCGCCCGCGCAGCCGGATCCGTCCGACTGCACGCTGGTGGACGGTGAGGAGGACGGCACCGGCCTCTACAACGACGCCACCAGTTCGTTCAACTCCTACCCGGACAGTGACAACGAGTGCCGTGAGGTCGGTCAGCCCACGCACACCAAGTCGCTGATCTCGGCGGAGCCGATCGGCGAGGGTCTGTGGCAGGTCGTGTACGGCATCGAGGTGATCAACAAGGGTGTGCAGGCGACCTGGTACGACCTGGCCGATGAGTTGCGGTTCACCGACCAGGTCACGATCACCTCGGCCGAGGTGAGCGTGTCCCCGGACGGGGTCACGCTGTTCGACCCGGCGTGGGACGGGCAGGACCAGACTGTCATCGCCACCGAGGTGCCGATCCTGGGCACCGACGACGACGGTTACGCGCCGCACTCCTACGAGTTGACGGTCATCGCCGAGGCGCCACTGCAGTTCGAGTTCGGCGACGACGGATCCGATCCCACGGCCTGCCCGGGTGAGGGCAGCAGCGACCCGCACGCGAACACCGCGTTCAACAACGTCTCCACGCTGAGCGACGAGGCCGGCCTGGAAGAGGACGACGACGCGTGCGCCGAGCTGCCGTCGATCGACATCGACAAGACGGTCAGCGCCGGTCCGACGGCCAACGGCGACGACACCTGGACCATCACCTATGACCTGGTCGCCACGAACAGTGGCCAGGGCGATGGTGACTACACCATCACCGACCAGCTGCGCTACGGCGAGGGCATCGTGGTCGAGGACGCCCAGGTCGTCACCACCCCCGACGGGGTGACGGCACTGGACACGTGGACCGGTCAGGGACCGGCGGACGACCCGGCGAACGTCATCGCCGAGGACGTGGCGCTGGCCGCGGGCGGGGTGCACACCTACCAGGTGCAGGTCGTCTTCTCCCTCGACTCCGACACCCTCACCGAGGAGTCGATGAGCTGCCCGGAGCCGGACTCCGGCGAGAACGGTGGCCTGGCCAACAGCACCGGGATCGAGCACAACGACCTCACCGACGACGACGAGGCGTGCCTGTCGCTGGGTGAGCCGGACCTGGACAAGTCCCTGGTGTCCGCGGAGCCGGTCGGTGACGGGCAG